>JAVCCS010000139.1 GCA_030765365.1 Candidatus Theseobacter exili | reverse complement strand
TGGCTTTGCTGGTTAACGGAAAAGTTAGAAGCAGAGTAATTACATCTAAGGATGCAGACCGTGAGGAAATTGAAAAACTTGCCTTGAAAGATTCGAAAGTCGCGAGAATTCTTGAAAACAGGCAAGTTCGCAAGGTTATAGTTGTTCCGGGTAAACTGGTTAATGTGGTGATAGGATGAAACGCTTTATTTTTTTTCTTTGGATTTTTTTGCTGATTTTGATATCTGCAAATGATTTACAAGCCTTAAAAATATCAGATTTTTATAAAGAAGTTCAGCCTGGGCAATGGATATTAATGAAATCTTCTGACGGACTTTCCACACGCACAATAATTGAGAAAAAGGATTCAGAAAAGATAGAACTCCAAATAGAGAGTTTTTCTGATAAGGAGCTGATCTCAATATCTGATCAGATATATGATTGTTTCAGGAATAAAATTGTTTATATAAAGACAAGGGACAAAACTGGAAGAATATTTGAGTTATCGTCTGATGATACACAAACTGATGATTTTTTTAATTTGGATTACACCTTGATAGGTGAAGAGACAGTCATGGTTCCTGCAGGTAAATTTATATGTAAGGTTTATAAAGCAATTTACCAGGACCATGTTGTAAAAGCCTGGATTAGCACTGAGGTTCCCGTGTTTCATCTTGTGAAAATATCCGCCCAGGGAATTAGCGTTAGATTAGTTGATTTTGGCTGTAACCCTCAATAGTCTTTAATAATAAAGAGCAATTTTGTTACTGAACTAAGACTTATTGTTTGAGGCATAGCTAACTCGATAAAAAAGTTGTTTGAGAGAGGATGAAAATGGAAAAGAAATACCTGATCTTTTTATTGATTTGCCTTATCCTTCTTGGATTTTCTAATGTCCAAAATGCTGATGAAATAGCTGATATTTATACTTCTGGGCAAGAGGATATGCCTGAACGTCCTTATTTCGAGCTGAGAATCGATACCGACCGAGCTGGTTTTGAAAGGTATTATCGTCTTGGTGAAGGATACCCAATAACAGATTATTTTGGCGTTGCTTCAAGTATTGAAATATATGATGAACAGAAAAACATTGAAGATATGTCTCTTATTGCAGGGTTGGAAGCTCCAAATTATGGAGGAATTGTTCCAGATGAGATGCTGCGTCAATTTTTACGTCCGGTTTTTACCCGCAACTATGTTGGTTATGCCACGCTAACTTATAAAAAATTCCCTCGCTTTAGATATACTTTTACTAACAAGAACTTTATTTTACAGTTTATTAACAAAGATATATACGAATGGAACCAGCATAATTTCGATATTATATATCCCATTCCCGGTTTCGGAAGGCCTAACTTTATTACCCTTAACCCTGTTTATGAAAAACGGTATCTAGAAAAGAAAAACAGGGAAAGAACGCATGAGATATCAGATGTATTCCTCTTTCAGTACAGTGTAGTTCCTTCAGATAATTTTGAATTATTTGGACAATTTGAATGGGTTCGGTCTCAGGAAGAACACGTGGAAGAAAATAAGAGCACTTCTTTTGATTTCAGGCTTGAGCCAAGGATTCTCATTCCTCAATGGATGTTGCGTATTACCACGGGATATTATAGAGGTGAGACCCACTACAAACCAGGAGGAGACGAAGTTACAAAGCAGGAGTATTATCTGGATTTTGGAAAGGATTTTGCGGAACATTGGAGAAACGGACTTCGGCTGGAGTATGTAAAGGCCGAAAACATGCGTGGCAATATTCTGGACAATGATATTTATACTGACTCTTTTTGGATAAGAGATAAATTGACATATGCTATTTTGCCATGGTGGGACCTTTCTGCAGGTTTTCAATATGAAGACGATATGGAACTGGATAAATTTGACAGCTATGGCTTATTCGTTGAAACAGAAATAATCAGGGAAGGTTTTTTTAGAAGTACAGCAAGTGTTCAGTGGAACAGGTATGATGATTTGGACAAAGATGAATGTTTGCTTGCCTTAAGATTCCATCTTTTCAGAGACATGCAGACACAACCTAAAAAAAACAGAAGTTCGATCAAACCGTCGTGGATGCTTAACACTGATCCCGATGAAGAATATGTTTCCAGACCGCCATGGGCAGGTAATCCAGAGGAAAATAGTAAACAGGAAAACATCCAATCTTCTGGAAATAGTCCTGAACCGGTAAACAATCAGGGAGTTCAGAGTAAAAATACAAACGAAAACATGGATTTTGAGAATGATATATCAATATTGCAAGAAGATAAAAGCTTTAAGATGCCGCCTTTTGTAATTAGTTTCGGAGGAAGAGCGGGGGATAACGATGTTGATGGTTATGTTGATTTACTTGCTCCGGTTATAGGTAACGAAACTGGTGTAGTAATGTTGAATCCAAAAGGATCTTTTTCCGAACATTCTGAAAATGAACAAAATCTAGGTTTAGTTCTTAGAAAAATGTTGCTGGATAACAAAGCAATAATAGGTGGTAATGTGTTCTATGATTCCAGAGAATCAACGTATGGCAATCACTATGATCAGCTTGGTTTAGGAATAGAAATGCTGACTGAATGGATAGATGGCAGATTTAATTACTATCTTCCAAATGATAATGGAGATCCAAGTGTTATTGCTACACAGGAATCACAGGGTGTTGAAGTATCCTTTACGGAAACTCAAAGAAGTATTTTTTTTCATGAGAATTCAGTTAAACAGGGTCGTGTAAGGACTACGACAACAACCACAACAACACATTATTATGACAAATTTGAAAGAGCGTTGGAAGGATACGATTTTGAGCTCGGTGTTAAGCTTCCGTATATCGATAAATGGGCAGATACAAGAGTTTTTGGCGGATATTATTCATACGATGCCAAATATGGAAATGATTTAGAGGGATTTAAAGCAAGGCTGGAAATCAAAGCAATGCCTGGCCTGATTTTCGATGCAGAGTGGTTTGAAGACAAAGAACTTCATGGAAGTGATTACTATGTCGGAGCGCGTGTCAGAGTGCCGTTTGAAATCGGCGATATTTTTCAGGGAAAAAATCCTTTTGTAAGCGCAAAAGATTTTTTTACGCGTGGAAAGGAAACAATGGAATCCAGAATGACAGATATGGTTGTGCGCGATTTGGATATAATCCTTGAAGAATCAGATTTTATTGAGGATCCTTCAAAAATGACGATGGAAGATCTGGTAGAAGTAAACTACTTAGCGGTTACTTTGCTGGATGACATAACCTTTGTTGACGGAGACAGAACTGAACCGGATAAGAATTATGCTAAAGGAACATATGAAAATCCGTATACCAGAATACAAAGTGGTGTTGATAATGCATTTGGAGACAAGTATGTATATGTTGATTTGGCACCGGAGTATTATGAAAATATCAGATTAAAAGATGGAGTGGTTCTTTGGGGCTGCGGATATGAGGTATATGGTATAGAAGCAGGAGTTCCTCCTGTTGTAGATGGAAGAAGCAATGGCCCGGCATTGACTATGGCGGATAACACACAGGTTTGGGGAATGAGAATAGTTAATACAGATCAGGGCGGTCCCTCAATAAACAAAACATTTCTTGGAACTACCTATGATTTGAGGAGGGTAGGTATTTACAGTAATAATAAAACAAATATAAAAATTATTAATAATAATGTTTTTGAAGCAAATTCCACATCTGTTTTATTAACATCAATTAAACAGAATAAGTTTGAAACAGTGATTTCAAACAACACATTTCAATACAATGATTCAGGTATTATTCTGTCAGGCAAAGGCGGCAGTGGAAGTTTTAACACATCTATAGAAAACAATGCTGTTTCTAATAATGGTATAGGCGTTCAAATAATTACAAAAAAGTATGCATCTTTTAATGCCGATATTTCGCATAACATAATTAATGGAAACAGCGTGGGAATAAAGGTTTTAAGCAGTACAGACGGTAACCTTTCGACTAGAATTTTGGAAAATGATGTGAGTCAAAATACAGGAACGAATGTCGAACTGGATTTATCAACTAATAATGGCGATATAAATTTTCAAATTGAAGGAAATGACGTAAGCCGGTCATCAAATCTTTTGGGTATCCTGGTAGATGCAGAAGTTAAAAGCGGGAAAGGAAAAATAGATGCTGCAATAAATAGTAATAATGCTGACGATAATAATTTTGAAAATATGAAGATTGATTTGGTTTCACGAAATGATAATATTAATATTGCAGTTTTAGATAACCTTGCTTCGAATTCGAAACAGGATAAAGGGATTTCAGTAACTGCAGTAGTAAATGGTTCAGAAAGAGGAAAAGTTTCAGCTAGTATTGAGAATAATACAGCTGATAATAATGCTACTACAAATATAGTAACGTGGCTCAACTCAAAGAACGATGACATAGATCTTTCCGTTTTAAATAACAGAGCGAGTGATGCTGGCGCAGGATTTGGCCTGCTTGCTATTGCAGAAGTACTGGATTCTGGAAGCGGAAAGCCGGGTTCATTGAATGCGACTATTTCGGGTAATACCATAAACAATAATAAACTGGAAAATATAAAAATGGATTTTGATACGTTTTCAGGTGATATGGATATAATGGTATTAAACAACATCGCTAATAGTTCAAACAGCAGTTTAGGCATATTATTGCTGGCTGATACATTCTCTGGTGATATAGATGCTGATGTAACTGGAAATAAAGCAAATTCTAATAATGGGCACAACATTGAAATAAACTTGAATTCTGCTGGAAGTCTGGAAGCAACTATTAGCGCTAATATAACTTCACAATCTGCTGGTGGAATGGGGTTGTTGTTTAATGCAAATGCAGTTGGAGCTTCAGCAGTGAATATTACGGATAACACTGCGACAGAGAATTTCAATGAGAACATCAAGGTTGATGTTGATTCAGTAAATGGTCCTATTGCCATAAATGTTAGACGAAACACCGTGTTAGACGGGTTAGGTGTTGGTCTGGCTGTTGAAGCTAAGGTTACAGGCTCAGGTAAGCTTGACATATTTGGTGACTGGAATATTATGCGCAACAATGATCTGGGACTAAAAACAAAAGTTTCAAGCGGAACCGGTACTGTTTCGATAGATTTTGGAGGCGGCGTATTGGGAAGTACAGGAAATAACTCATTAACTGGCAGCTTTTGGCAGGACATGTTTGATTTTAGCAGCGTACCTGCTCCCGGTTTTACAATATATGCTCAGAATAATTACTGGACTGGCGGGTCATCTTTTAGCAGATATGGAACAGCATATCCTAGTATTGTAACCATTACAACGATTCCCGAGTTGTCTTCGGATCCTAATCCTTAATATATTGAGAGGGCTTTAATGAAAAAAACAATTATTATAATTTCTTTGTTTATTGTTAGTTTATGTAATCTGAGCATAATCCAATCAGAGGAAGCAGCAGAAGAAGAACAGAAGTCAAAAAGGGCAACAAGAGAAAGCGTAAAACGTAAGAAAAAAGACAAAGTCTTGATAAGCGGCGAATGGGCTTATACAGAGGACTGGAGTGAATTGAAAAAGGGAATAAGAAGGGGAACTTACACTGTTCAAAAAAGCAATCAGCAGATAATATTAACTAACGTTAGAACAGGATTGGTTTTTCGAGGGAAACTTACAGGAAGAAATTTTCAGTCTGAGGCAACAGGTGCTATGGATAATTACACGATGAAAGGATTATTTGTCAGCGATAGAAAAGCCACTTACACAATGACAACAAGAGGCGGTACTATTGTATTGGGAAGTATGAAAAGGTAAAATTCATTAATCAAAATAAAATAATGATTAAAAAGGAGATGTTCGATGTTTTACAAGTTAATAATAGCTGGTAGCTTTTTGCTGGTTTTTTCCGGTCTTGTTTTTTGTCAACCGGATTATGGTAAAATGGATGCAAACGGTGATGGAAAAATAGTCAAAGTGGAATATATAGATGGTATGAAAAGAACTACATTTGAAAAACTTGATAAAAATAGTGACAAAGAAATTACATGGGACGAGTGGACGCAGATGGATAATAGCCCGGATGCGCAGAAAAATTTTCAAAGTATGGATTTAGATAATGATCAAAAGGTAACATACAGCGAGTTTTCTAATTCAATGGATCG
>JAVCCS010000097.1 GCA_030765365.1 Candidatus Theseobacter exili | reverse complement strand
CGGGAGGTTACCCCTTCGAAAATCATCTGTATCGGCAGAAACTATGTCGAACACGTGAAAGAACTCGGAGACGAATTGCCTGATGAGATGGTAATTTTTATGAAGCCGAATTCCGCTCTATCCGGGGATTTACACTTATTCCATAATGAGCAGATTCACTATGAAGGAGAGTTGTCTTTTCTTTATGAGGGAGGTGCTTTTTCAGCATTGGGTTTTGGGTTTGACCTTACAAAGAGGGCGCTGCAGAGAAAGCTATTGGCGAAGGGTCTTCCCTGGGAGCGTGCCAAAGCTTTTGATGGATCAGCAGTCTTTAGTGAATTTGTTCCATTTTCAGGCGATTTTGATTCATTGACTATTAGACTTAAAATAGATGGCCTGACGGTACAGTCAGGAGGCACTGAGCTCATGATCTACAAGGCCAGACGATATTTTTAATGAAGTATCTCGTATTATAACCATGAATGACGGAGACATAGTCATGACGGGAACCCCAAAGGGAGTGGGTGTAGTAAATGCGGGCAGTAGATTTGAAGGGTGCGTTCATAAAGACAACAGGGTCATTGTTAGTGCTTCATGGATTGCCAAATAAAGCAATTCTATTGATAAGGCATAAAAATTACTGGAGGAAAATTTGAGAAAACTAATTCTAACACTTGCGCTTGTTACTGTAATAAATACAGGATTTTCAGTTTCTGCGCAAAACTTAACGGATGGTAAAGTTATTGCGTATTATTTTCACGGCTCGTTTCGTTGCCGTACTTGCAACATGATGGAAAAATATTCCAGGCAGGTGATTGAGAATAATTTCAAAAATGCACTTGATTCAGAAAAACTTGAGTTTAAGGCTATAAATGTAGAAGAAAGCGGCAATGAGCATTTTGTGAATGATTACCAACTTTACTCGAAGGCGCTCATTTTATCGCTTGTAAAAGACGGCAAGGAAATACAATCAAAGAATCTCACAAAGATTTGGCAATTTGCATCGAATAAGCAAAGGTTTTTTGACTATGTTACTGAGGAAATCAGCAGTCTTATGAAGGAATTGCAATGACAGAAATCCTAATAGCTATTGGATCAGCGTTATGGTTTGGGATATTAACTTCAATCAGTCCGTGTCCATTTGCAACTAATATCGCGGCAGTGTCGTTTCTTTCAAAAAAGATAGTTCATCCTTTCAAGGTATTTATCTGTGGACTTGCCTATACACTGGGTAGAATGGTGGCTTATGCAATGTTAGGCTGGATTATAATCAGTTCTCTTTTAGGTGTACCACAGGTGGCTCAATTCCTTCAGAAATACATGGTCAAGGCATTAGGGCCTCTTTTGATAATTACAGGTCTTTTTTTATTGGAACTGATAACGATTCGCTTGCCCGGGATATCTCTCTCAGAAAAGCATCATAATAAGCTTGTTGAGTCCGGTGCGCCTGGAGCTTTCTTATTAGGGCTATTTTTCGCTTTGGCCTTTTGCCCAGTTTCGGCGGCATTGTTTTTTGGCAGTTTGATACCTTTAGCGCTTAATAGTAAAGTCGGGCCTTTACTACCGTTTATTTATGGGGTAGGGACAGGGCTTCCGGTTCTTATTTTTGCGGTGGCAATTGCTCTTGGCGTTACTTCACTTAGTCACTGGTTCCGTTGGATTGCAAAACTTGAATATTACACCCGCCGGATAACAGGAATAATTTTTATTTTGGTGGGATTGTATTATATAGGAGTTTATATATTGAAATTGTTATAGGAAGAGAAAAATAATGTTCATGTTATTTGTGGATAATAGCGGTTAACTTTTTTTCAGTATATTCCAGGAACAGTTTGCAGTTTTCTATTGAAACATGCATAAAACAGAGTCAGTTTTGCTAGTATCCTTTCTTTCATCATTTATTGTTTCTTGTATTGGTTGTTAACTGTCAAATATCTGATTGTTAAGTTTTTGATACTACATTTCAGTTTGAGCGTTCCTGCCATGGAAAGATGCGATTATTGTTATATTATACTTTAATCGATTTTTTATTATTTTAATGTAGATGGCTTTTTAAAAAGCTGTTACTTTGTGTTCGGTAAATAGAGAATTTATGGAGTAAATAATGACACATCAGAAACGCCGCAAAAACATGCGCAACGTTGCAATCATTGCTCATGTTGATCACGGGAAAACAACACTGGTTGATGCCCTTTTAAAGCAGGCAGGAGCGTATGAATTCAAAGATGGCGAAACTGCTATTATGGATTCTAATCCACTTGAAAAGGAGCGTGGTATTACAATTCTTTCAAAGAATGCTTCGTTTATTTATAAGGGTATACAATTTAATATAGTCGATACTCCAGGACACGCTGATTTTGGCAGTGAAGTTGAGCGGATCTTAAGAATGGTTGACGGCGTTCTTTTGCTTGTCGATGCTTTTGAAGGACCAATGCCTCAGACAAAATTTGTATTAAAAAAGTCTTTAGAACTTCACTTAAAACCTATCTTGCTTGTAAATAAACTTGATCGGCCAAATGTAAGACCTCATGAAGTAGCGGATATGACATTTGACTTGTTTTGCGAATTGAATGCAACAGATGAGCAACTTGATTTTCCAATAGTATACTCATCAGGAAAAGAGGGTACCGCGACACTTGATCTGGATGAGGAAAGTTCCGATATGAAACCGTTGCTTGAAACTATTATTCGCCGGGTTTTACCTCCGATAGCAGATCCGTCTCTTCCTTTTCAAATGCTTGTTACTATGCTTGATTACGATTCTTATGTAGGACGCATTGCAATTGGTCGTGTTTTTCACGGCAAGGTTTCAGTCAGCGATCAAATTGCCTTAGTGAGAAGAGACGGTTCTATTGGTAAGGGAAAGGTAACAAAAATACTAACTTATCGAGGACTTAACAGAGTTGAGGCTAAAAGTGCTGAAGCCGGCGATATTATTTCTCTTGCAGGGATTGAGGATGTAAATGTTGGTGATACGCTTTCAGCTTGTGATAACCCAAAGGGATTACCGACGATAAAAATTGACGAACCAACTATTTCAATGAATTTTTCGCATAATACGAGTCCTTTAGCCGGAAAGGATGGAGGTCGATTCCTTACTTCACGCCATGTTAGAGAGCGACTTGAACACGAAGCTATGATAAATGTTGGAATCAAGGTTGAAGAGGTTGATGGCGGAGAACGTTTTAAAGTGTCCGGTCGCGGGGAATTACATCTGGCTATTTTGATTGAAACTATGAGACGTGAAGGATATGAGCTTGAGGTTTCTCCTCCCGAAGTTATCTTGAAAAAAGCAGGTGATGGTATTCTTGAGCCAGTTGAAGAGCTTGTTATTGAAGTGGAACCTGATTATCAGGGTTCTGTAATGCAAGCTTTGGGATTACGGCGTGCTGAGCTGAATAAAATGCAAAATAGTGCAGTGGGAACAATTCGGCTTGAATATGTGATTGCATCACGTGCTTTGATAGGTTTTAGAAGCGATTTTCTTTTGATGACCAGAGGCTCAGGTATAATGTATCAAAATTTTCTGGAATATCAGAAATATAAGGGGGATCTTCCATCAAGACAGAAAGGTGTGATGATTTCTCAGAGTGGAGGGAAAACAGTTGCCTATGCACTTTTTAATTTACAGGATCGAGGCGAGATTTTTATTCATCCCGGAGATGAAATGTACGAAGGGATGATTATTGGTGCCAGTAATAAAGGTTATGATATGACGGTTAATGCAATTAAAGGTAAAAAACTTACAAATATTCGTGCCTCTGGATCTGATGAAGCTATACAACTTATTACTCCAAGGGAGATAACACTTGAGTTTGCTTTGGAATTTATAGAACTTGATGAGTTAGTAGAAGTTACGCCAAAAAATATACGTTTAAGAAAACGTTTCCTCACTGAAAACGAGCGAAAAACTGTTAAAAGAAGTAAGCAATAACCGCTACTTTCCTTACGTATTTTCTGAAGATATTTTCTTCACAAAGGTTTGCTGTATTTAGTTCACAGCAATAAAGATGGATAGTTTGGTTGGCTTTTTTCTGTGACTAAGTGCCTTATAAAATTACCATTTCATAGTGACTGTGGCAGATGCACGCCTGTCGGCATTTGGAAGACCCGGCAAAGTTTCGAATTCATGATTCCAAATATTTTCCACTAAAAATGTAAGTACAATATTATTACTTAATTTTCGAGGAATAAATCGCAAAGCTAAACGCCCATCTGCACCAAATGAACTGCCCGATCTAGCTGGATTTTCTTTTTGCCATCGTAAAGTCTGCCCTACTTTCAGTTCACAAAAACTAAAAGGATTCCAGGTAATGGAAAATTGCAGGAGATGTTCAGGATAGTCTAATGAATAGCGGCTCGCGTATACCTCTTTATTATGTTCTTTCTTTAAGAATGAATAAATAGAGCTAATTGTAAAAATATCTGACAAATAATAATTAAAGCCTGCTTCCGAACCATAAATGTTAACGTTGCCCAGATTTGTTGCAACCCAGCGGGTGGAATCAGAGTCCTGCCATATCCAGTCTATAGTGTTTTCAGAATTACGCAAAAATAATGCTATTTTGTAATCAAAAACAGTGGTTGTCTGTCCTTTTATTCCTAAATCAAAACTTCTTGCCTTCTGATTTTCCAGGCCCTTATTCCCAAGACTGTCTGGCGAGTCATAGTTCAGTTCAGTATATGAAGGTTGCCGTATAGTCTCTGTGTAAGAACAATATCCTGAAAGAGAATCTGAAAAAGAATAATCAATACCTGCTTTTGGAAGCACGGTAAAAGAAGATTCGGAAAACCATTCACCTGATGTGCCAATCGTAAAAAGAAATTTACCAAGTTGCCATTCAGGTAAAAGTAGAATAGATAGATTTTCTCTATGATGATTTCCTAGTCCTGAACTATCAATTTTTTCTTTGTCGGCACCAACTCTCCATATAACTCCGAATTCATTTGAAAAGGTCTTTTCCCCGTCCATTGAAAATGAATATTCGGTTGACTTAGTATGATTTTTATACAAACCAGGAAATGACCAGTAAAGGTAGTAGTCATCAGAAAGTTCTTTCCAGGCTGCTGTTACTCTGAAAAAAGATTCCTCGTCATTAACTTTTTTACAGCTTATTAATAAAAGACGGTCATCAAGTTTTTCTTCCGCAGGCCAATCCGGATTAGCACCATAATATCCGCGTGCCCCGAATTTTTTTTGTTGTCGGCTAAAAAGCATATCTGTCTGAAAACTATCTGAGAAGGATTGAATATGAATACCGCCATGAATACTATCCAAGTTATTATCTTTGACATTAATGGCATGTTCCTCATCCCTGCCTAAAAAAAACCCCAGATTAATTTTTTCGTTTGATAGCAAGGGCTTAATAGGGAACTGAATAAATATATCTTGTCTGTTCATATTCTTTTCCCCTGCAGCAAGATCAATATAATGCAGTTCACTTGCTTGAAGAAAATCAAGGTTTACTGATCCAACAAGGTGCTCCTGTGCATATCTAGTTTGAGATAAACCATACAGAATTTCAGGTTGACCGAATAATATGCCAGGCAAGTCTAAATTTGTATTAAAATGTTCTGTTTGCGGATTATCAAGAGCAAGGCCTTCAATACAAAGTCCTGCTTCGCTGAATGAACTGCCTCGTATAGACAAATCGCTTTGAACACTGGAATTCCCCTGCGAGTTCATAAGTAGACCTGGAATTTCATTTAATACAAATGGGACTGAACGTGTTTTCCCTGAAAGAAGCAGTTTGTCTTCTTTGAAGTCAGTAACGGTGATAGCAGGAAGCTTAATGGAGTCCTGTTCAGCTGATATTGAAGGACAAAAAAATACAAAACTTAGTCCGAAAAACAAACCAACTTTTAACAGTATTTTTATGTGAAGTGATGATAGTTTTTTAGTCATAGAAAACAAATTGCGATTTATTATTTCCCTTTTAATTAAGCTTGATTTGAAATAATAAATCAGAAACACAAATTAAAGCAAAGTCTTTAATTGAAAATTACAATATTCAAGGGAATGGAATGTGGTTTAAAACCAATTAATTATACAATTATGGTGTAACCTCAACCTGCCAGTTTGATCCAGATTGTGCGCCCTTTGGCATGTAGACAGAATCAGCGTGTGCATCAAGAAAAACTACAATATAAATAGGTTTTCCTTTTATATTGTGAAAGCTGACAGTAGCCGGGTCGGACTGGGCCTGAAGTAACCATCCAATTTCACCCGTAAGGATGATTCTTGAATGTTTCGTAAGTATTGAATCAATTTTTCTTCCTTCAAGTGTATTCCATTTAGTTGAATAAAGATTTGCAACATATGATGTTCCAAGTTCGTCATAGACTGATCCGCCAAAAATTGTTCCGCTGATATCGCTCGGACAATGAAATATCTTCAATTCAACACCACTCTGAAGGTTGTCGGTAAGATAGATATTTAATGGGCGTTCAGTTACATCTAGCTGCATGTTACCCTTATTCCCTCCAAAAAGAATTGTGGGATCTCCACCAACCAATATGTCTTCTTCAGAAGGAAATGCGTTATAGTCGTTAATATATAACTGCCACGCAACCCCAATTTCACGAAGGTTGCTTATACATATTGTTGAACGTGTTTTCTGGCGTGCTTTTACAAAAGTTTCAACAGCAAAAGCGCTTAATATTGATATTATCGCAAAAGCACACAGCAGTTCTATTAAAGTAAAACCTTTTTGGTTTGAACATGATTTTTTCATTCTGCTATCCTCCGGCTTTTGTAAAACCTTATTGCATATAAAGATTTGCATTTGGGGCAAGAGGGCAGATCCTTGTCCTTGCATTCATTCAAACTAAATCTATATTTACAAACGCCACATTCGTAAAACTTAGACCATTCAAATTTTGCTTCATCGAGAGAATAAGTAATTTCTCTTGTATTAAGAAAACAGGATAACCATGCGATTAATACAATTCCAATAGCAATAAGACCTAGTATCTTACTGTGCTTCCAGTTTTTTATATAAACTATACTTCTATGGATTCTTTTAGCAAAATCTATAACTATTTGGCCTTTTCGTACTTCCTTAAGAAACTTTTTTTCGACAATTATCATTGGAAAAAATCTGGGGCTTTCACAGAGCGGGCAAGATACGCCTTCTTCCCAGTACATGCGTCTTGTGCATCCGCAATCAAGACATTTTATAGGATGGTCAGATTTCCGTCTTCCATAACCCTTTTGAAAATCCTGTTGGTGCCGGCGTTCTTTCATGCCCTTTGGAGTTTTTTCAGATGGAGCAGTAGCCGTGTCGTCGGGAATCTGTTTATCATCGTCCTGGAGTATATTTTTTTCATCACTCATTTTTAATCCTCAGAGAAAACTTTAACAAATAAATTATAATAGAAATAGCTAGAAAATTCAATGGGATTTTAATTATGCACGATAGTTTTGAGTAAATTAGCATAACCTTATAATGTATATTTTTTATGATTTAGTTTCTACTTGACGAGGTGATTAGAGTGGCGTATATTTTGTGCATTTCAGACAAGATTATATAATATTACATATGTATGGCGGTGGGTGTAGCTCAGTTGGTTAGAGCATCTGACTGTGGCTCAGAGGGTCGGGGGTTCGAATCCCCTCACTCACCCCAGAATATATAGAGCGACCTCATTTGAGGTCGCTTTTCTTTTGTAAAATCACCGAATATATCAAGTGGAACAATTGGCTATATTTGCTGTAAATATCAATAAATAAACAATAGTTATCAACTATTTAAAAGTAATTTAAAATAAGTAGGAAACTTTGCCTTAAAGGTCATCTTTTCTTTTGTGTGGGGATGTAATATTGTAATTGAGGCCGCGTGAAGTGCGAGTCTCTTAATACCCTTTTCTTTTTTTCCATACTTTTTATCTCCGACTATCGGATAGCCTTTCTCCGAAAGCTGAACTCGGATCTGATTTTTCCTGCCCGTAAGCAGATCAATTTCAAGCAAGCTGTACTTTTTTGATTCTTTTACAACTTTATATCCTGTCTTAGCAAGTTTTCCTTTAACAGAATTATCAACAGAATACATTTTATAAGCACTATTTTCCGTGAGATATGTAGAAATTACACCCTGCTTCTCCTGTAAAGCTCCATCAACTACAGCATAGTATGTTTTTTTAAATTCATGCCATTCTTCCTGCAGATACCGTTTTGCATTTTCACTTTTGGCAAAAACGAGAATACCGGAAGTATCTCTATCCAGACGATGTACAATAAATATTCGTTTTCTTGATTTCTGATTTCCCTTCTTCACGAACTTATTTAAGAGATGATACGCTGTATTTTCTTTGACTGTTTCATTGCTCACGGTTAAGAGGCCGCTCATTTTATCCACAACCAGAATATCGAGGTCTTCATAGAGAATTGAGAGTCCTCTGGGTTGATATTTTTTTGGTGAGCTTTTGATTTTATTTTGACGTTCCATCATAATATTTTTTTAGAATACTGAACTGTTTAACAGATTTTTTCTACCTCTCCGATACGGTCTAACGGGATATTTACATTGAATGACTGGTTTTGATTCTCATTTTCTTGTCCCACTAATAAAGCCTTGTTGTATATAATTCCATAATATGAGGACAAATTATTATGTAAAGATAATATTGTTATTAAAAACATCAAAACGGTAAAAGGTAAGAGCAAAAACCTAAGCGCCCATCCTTGGACAGGTTTTGACAAAATTCCTAATATATGATATATATACATATCACTTATAAGCTTAATACATAATCAGGATAGTCAAATCAATATGGATAGACGAAGGCCTGTTTTTCTTAAATTTATCGCGGTTGTTATTTCCGTAAGTATGCTGCTTGACTGGAGTGTGCTTGCCGGTCTTTCTGTAGCACATGCCGAAGTTCAGTTAGCATCCTCTCCAGTGATATCTGCTTCTAAAGTCGAATTTGTTCCTGCCCAAATCAAAGAGCTTTTAAATGGGTGTATGAGAATTGAAGGGGAATGGATATCCCCAGAGAATAACCGCACGATGTTCCTCATTCGTGATTTGCATTGTCATGAAGAAGCACAGCTTTGTATCTCTTCGGCAATCAAAAAGCTTCAAAAGAAGATGGGAACAGGCCTTGTTTTTCTTGAGGGCGCAGAAGGTGCCTTTAATCTTCAGCTTTTCAGTGCCTTTCCCGTAGCAGAGATTAGGGATAAGGTCAGCAGGGATTTCATGAGGGAAGGCTGTATTACCGGTGCTGAGTATGCTGCTCTTTCATCCGGTATCAATTCCGGATTTAGGCTTTATGGAGTTGAAAATTCAAGTTTATATGTTGAAAACCTTAAAGTATTTCGCACAGTAAGAGAATTGATTAGTAATTCATCAAGCATTTTTGAAACTGTTGACGGAGTTTTTAACGATATCTCAGAAAGAGTTTTTTCAGAGCGTCTCCAAGAATTGTTCCGCATAAGAAAAATGTTCAGGGAAGGCAACGGAAAAATTAAAGATGCTGTCAGTATTCTTGAGATTTGCATGCAACAGGACGGTGTAGTGTTAAATGATGAGGTTATGCGTCTTATTG
>JAVCCS010000168.1 GCA_030765365.1 Candidatus Theseobacter exili | reverse complement strand
CGATTTCAACAGAATAATGAATAAGTATCTCCAATTTAGAAATCGAATCTTTGAAAACATCTGGTAGCTTTACCAAATTCAAAGAGACAACAACTGCACCATTTTTGCCAATATCATCAGTTGGAACGGCAACAACCCTGAATTCAGCTAAACCATCTGAATCGGTCTCTTTTCTAGCAATCAACTCACCATTATCATATTTCGCTAAAACAGGGAATCTATCTACACCAATCTTTTCTCCAATCTCAGATTTGTAAAAAACTTTTACTTCTAATGGCATAGATAAAACAGTACCCGATTTACCTTTTTGATCATCACCCGAAACACTTTTTAATTCAATATGAGAAAATAGATCACGCATCTCTGCCAAAATCCCTGGTCCGGTGAACTGCTCCATTACAGGGTACTTTTTCCCGGATAAAGCAGTGTAAAGCGCACCTTTTGTATAGAACTCCGGAATGCCATTTTGCGCATCAATATAATTTTCTACAGCTGTAAATATTCTTCCCTCTGAAGAAAGCTTTCGAGCGCTTCCTACCAGCTGTTCAGTTTCTGTCAAAATTTCTCCCATCTCAAATTCGAGGCTCGATAAATATTTTAACTTATTGAGCACAGCAAGTACATAATATTTTCCTTTCGCCTTTTCTACTTTTGCTATCTCAATACCTGCAATCGTTTCTGAAACTACAGATTTGGTTTGCGACTTTACTTCAGAAGTTATATATCCCTTATCTCCCTCATGAAACTCTGATTCAATTGTTTCAAGTTCTGACTCAATTTTAACTCTTATCTGTTTAGCAACATCCGCTCTTGCAAGTTCAATTGCTTCTGTTTTGTTATCTGCAATTCCAACACCCAGAAAAAACATTGAAGAGGGATAATTTTTATGTTGATTTGTCTTTGCCCACTCCGGAACCTGAGCAAAAACGCAGCTAAAATTCAATAAGAGAAAAATTACTAAAATGAAGATATTTGAGTTCTTTCGCACAATCATCTCCTTTACTCTTCTACTATATTAAGAAGGATCAGTTTGCGAGATATGGACACTTTTTTAATTTCTCCATTGCCCTTATAATTCTTTTTTAAATAGCGATAAATATCTGTTGAAGACTTATACTGCTCCGGATTGCACCACAGTTGAACATCATAAGTATAATCAGCAACCACATTCTCTTTATATGTTTTTGACACCTCTTTAACAAAATCACTTACAGAGAATATTATATTCTCAGCGTCATCTGTATCAAAAACATCACTAACTGTAACAATCATTTTGTACTGAACACCCTGCCCGAGGTCCTTTTTCCAGTAATTCATAATGCGACTTAGAACTTTATCAATTGCGTCATTCATTGCTTCTTCAATAAGAACAGCGTCAGGTGCTGTCCTCTCATGGCTATAGCCGGTTTCCGTACCAAGAAGCCGTCCCGTTGTAGTCTCGTACGCCCTGCATGCAACAACACCTTTTTTTACTTTAGTTGATCCGAGCATCCGCGATTCGATAGAAACATTATAACTTATATAAACGTCGCTGCCAATTGAAAGCGCTAATAAGTAGCTATAATCCTCCTCAGCACCCTCAAGTGCATATTGTGTCGAAGTTAATTCCTGTATCACCTGCTGCTGTTCAGGAACAATAACTTCATATCTTCTTGCGGTCAAATAAGACTCGATGACTTCAGCACCCTTTTTCAAATTAGGATCGGTTTTGAGCAGTTCTATCGGCACCATTTCACCTTTTGCTTCAGGTATGACCATTATAGATGGTAAGCCAGCTAAGCCAGCTATCGTTGATTCTTCTGAAAGGACTCCTTTATCAACAAGACTTTCGGTTATCAAAGCCTTATTGATTTTGTATGTTTTCTCGATTTTTAGCTTCTTTCCGCCTTCAATCTTGAGCCGCTTGTCGTAGTATTCCGCTTCCCATGCAATAAAATTCCGGATGTTACTTTTTGTGAAAAATTCTTCCTGGATTTTCTCAAATGCCGCTTTCTCTTCATCCGTTTGAATCAAAGGGTCTGAACCACCAAGTAAAACAAACCATACTGCCGCTTTCATAGCGTCCGTATTTGCACTTTTGTCCAATACTTTTGATCTTGGTTTTCTGTGCTTTTTATCAATTCCATATCCTGTAGCCCGAATTATTACCTCCGATGGTGAAGTTACTTCAATTAATACGGCTTCATGGGAACGTGGTAAATTTGCTTGTCCGAATAAACAAACATTAATAATAAGTAAAACGACAATTAATATCTTTTTCATATATTACCCCTTAAAAATTCTTCAGCCTTTTCGCATCATTGCAAAAGGATTAAAGGGAATTGTAGGAGGAGAAAAGTGAACATAAAAGCCAAAAGTTGGACTTACACTTGAAATCTTAGGATAGTTTTCTTCAAAGAAATCTGTAATATCCTCCTCTTTATCATTATATTTCACATACCACAAATTCATGGGTGTAAAAATATTATATCCAGCAAAAACGCCGACGTTACAATCAATATTCACCGCATATTCCAAACCTATATTTACTCTTCCTCCAAAACCGATATTAACAATACTTACGTTCTCGTCGTTATATTTCCCGCCAACGGAAATTCCCTGTAAGCCGAACAGGGCTTCGCTATGCAACGCCAATGGCCCGAAATAAAATTTTCTCATATAACCAATGTATCCATTAAAGTACGTGGCAAAATTATTTTCCTGTTCACTTTCAATATCAATACTGAAAATATCAAAAAGGTTAAAAACTTCTTGCCGGGAACAAACTCTGCTCTTTACAGGAATAACCGCTCCAGTTCCACCAAATACCAAAAACGTTTGTCTCTTTTTTGTTAAAGAAGCAATGTTACATTGAAAATCCAGATCTACACCTGGAATCCCACCACTGAAATTTTCAAAACCAACAGCAAAATTTTCCGATTGGAAACCACCTTCTTCAATTTTGACATCAAACCATCTCGGTTTCACCGAAATGTCAATTCCTAATCTTGGATGTTCAATTATCATCATTCCACGAACCCAATCACCTTTTTTGACAGCCCATGCAGAAGAAAGTTGCCCGACAGATGTTTTGTTATCCGTAACTGTGCCCACGCGCACAAATCCCGACTTTTCAAAGCGAATTTTACCATCATTCGACTCTACCCATTCACCCACAAAGAAGGGTTCATCCATCTTTATACCTTCTGCTTTTCCAAGTGGAAAGCGAATAGTTCTTTTCACAACCTCGGCAATTGGTGACTGAAGTTTAAACATATCTATCTCACGCGTTCTAACCTGCAGGTTCATAACGAGTGTCTGTGCAGCTGAAATAAAAGCATAATCTTCAGCACTCAAGTTTCGACCACTAAAGGAATATTTTTTACCTTTTTCTGCACTGGCATTTCCCTCAGCCCTGACAGCAACTATCTTCTCAAGACGTGGATTATCATCAGCAATCAGGTGATACCAGATAAGCCCACCTTTTATAGAAACCGAAATGTCTTTTTTATTTTTATCCTTTTTGCCCTTGCCTTTTTCAACTTTGTATTTTGAAAGAAATGGTACATATAAATATGATGAATTCATTACCTGTTCTAACTGTGCAGCGGTGATTCCCATTTCCTTTGATTTAAGAACAATGAAAGAATTCCTTTGAACCTCAGTTACGAGATTTCTTGCTCTTATCTCCTTTTGAATATCCAAAATTTTTACAAGCTCAGGTACTATGGTTTCATTAATGAGCTCACCTATTTCTGATTCTGAATAACTTCTTCTCGAAAGGCGTCTTCTAAATGAGCTCTGTACCTTTTCCGGAAGGGGATTATAGTCAAACCGGGCAATCTTAACTCCATCATGAATTGCAGAAAGAAAAAATTTTTCATTTTTATCCGAAAGACTAATCCCCTTTTTTGTAACAAGTAGAACATCAACGTATGATATAGATTTTCGAGTATATCTACCCGTCTGAGCAAATCCGCTACTGATT
>JAVCCS010000254.1 GCA_030765365.1 Candidatus Theseobacter exili | reverse complement strand
TTATTCTCTAATATTTCAAATTCCGGTGTTTTGAGTTCCTTGATAAAACTTCCAACAGTATCTGAATAAAGAGAAACATCACTTGCGAATATTTCCTTTATACCTGCTGCCGCTGCTATCTGTGCAGCCATAAAACCACCAACGCAAGGTATTATGAGTTTTTCGTTTTTGTGTTGTTTAAAAAATTCAAACAAATACTTTCTCGTTTTTAACGGAGTGTGTCCTAAAAATATCGCATTTAAGTTCATAAAAATGGCTGTGGAGTGTGATATCGAATCACAATCTTCTGGCTCAAAACCAAGTGTTTTACCATTAAACTACTCCACATTTTAAAATAATTCTTTTTGTGTTTTGACCTGAACCCATTCTTTAGCTCCGAGCCATTCACCAGCAATCTTTCTGTGACATTCATCGATGTTCTTTTCATAGCATAAAAGAGCGACATCTTCACCTATTTTGTTGATCTTGTCGAGTATTTCTTCTTTATTCAGCTTGCTTATTTGTTTAAAATACCTTAAGTTGAATTCCCGCTCAGTTATCATTTTATCTTTCGATTCTCTAAAAAGTGATGGCGATGGAGCAAGCTCTTTGATACTCTCACCTCTAAACCAGTAGGGTTGATATTGTGCTATGTTTACTGGAATTATTCCTTCTTTTTTTAATTTACCAATATTGCCAAAATACGATGTATAAATCATGTTCCTATTATCCTTTCCTGATATATTTTTGTCAATTTATTTCACAATTATTTTTATAGGATATATATTTTTGCCTTCTTCAGGTCTTTTTTTAACTGTTCTATTGTCATAGTAGTTTTATTTGTGCTATTTGCTTCCACGCATTTATCCTTGCCTCTGCAATATTTATATATTCCAATTCTTTCTCTATACCAATAAAGTCAAATCCTTCTAATTTACATGCAATTCCCGTTGAACCACTTCCCATAAACGGATCTAATACAATACCATTTTTTGGTGTTATCAGTCTGCATAGATACTGCATAAGAGATACTGGCTTGACTGTTGGATGGTGATTTTTAGTTTTTTTACTTTCCATTTCACGATAATAAACTTCCCCCGAACATTTGGAGTGGTCGTTTGTTCCATTTAATGTTTTACCACAAGTTTTACAAACTGGACTTTGACTATAATTTCCTGCTGTAAATTTTTCGTTTTCAAACCCCTCCAGCCCCTTGTTCCTTTCGCTCTTGCTTGCTTTAGCACAGTAGAAAAATCGGGCTGCAGAACCTGAATCTCCTATTGTTTCCACATCTCTTGGATATTGTTTTGAAAATACATTAAATGTTCCACCTTCTATGTGTTGTTTCATTTTCCCACTTTTTACATCAGGAAACATCCCCACCACTTCATCGCTCCCATCATGGATTAAATTTGCGGGAAAGCGACCTTGATTAAGTTCGTCATATTCAGCTTGTCTATTTTTACTGCTGCCCAATAAAGTATTACCACTTCCAGTTGCGTCATCACCTGTGGGCTTTGTTCCCGTCTTGCGAGGTTTTGCTTCCACCCTGCACCCATCAATGTTTATCCCACCTGTGCCCCACTTAAGAACATTCTCCGCTATTGTATTTTCAGAAAGAGGTTTTCTGCAAAGCCACCAACATTCAACTGCTGGCTTAAGGCCAGTTCCCCAACCTTCGTAGGGAGAAGTGCCTTTGGTAACATCAACATTGTGTCCATATTTACCCAACATACCATCGCTTTCTCCGTATTCTTTTTTTTGTTTAACTCCATTTTCAATAAATTGTACAGAAGTATTTTTCCCTACAACTTCTCTCTCATTCCCCTGTAACTTATCAACTGTCTTACCTATATTCAAACTTTTTGGAAATCCAGTGCCAAAAATGTGATACACACAATCCCTTACTTCAAACCCCGCCCTTTCCAATCCCATTGCTGTGTGATGCGAGGTGCGAGGAATTGCCCAAACTAATGCATGCCCACCTGGCTTTAATACCCTGATAGCTTCGGTAAAGACCTCGCAAATGAAATCTTGGAAACTCAACAAATCAGAATTAGTCTGACTACAAAATGCTGGTCTTAACTTTTTACCAAAGCCACCGAAGTCATCTCCTCCATCTTTGCCTTGAGTTGCCCATCCTTTACTTCTTTTTCTATCCTTAAAGCTATCCCACTCCCTGCCCATAAACTCTATTCCTGCAGGAGGATCTGTAACGATAGAATCCACAGAATTATTGTCTAATTCTTTCATCTTTATAAGACAGTCGCCTTGTATTATCATTTTACCTCTATCTCAATCGGCTATTCGCATTGCTTTATCAAATCAACAAAAGTCTCTATCTTCATGAATACTATATCGTGATTGTCGTCCTCACGTGCTATGCCGAATTTACATTTTGCTAATACATTATAAAACATTTGGTTGAGTTTTTTCCTGCGTTTTGCCTCAATGTTATATTGATCCATCACTACTAAATCGTCTTTATATCCTTCACAAGCACCAGATAACGGTACTCGGTGAGCTATAACTCCTAAATCTTGGAATTTATGCACTAACTCATTTTCGTAACGATAACCTTTATTTTTGCTATATGCACCTGCCATTATATACCTCCTAAATTAATAATTTACTCTGAAAATCATAGTATAATTTATTATGTTTTATCATAGTAAATACTCCTGATTATTGTTCTTTATTCGTTTGACCGCATTGTTGAAGTATTCTTCATCAATTTCTGTTCCGTTGAACGAAAAGCCCATGTCCAATGCAGCTATTGCAGACGAAAACGAACCTCCGTGTGAATCGAATATTTTATCACCTTTCTTTGCGTAATTTGTGAGACACCATTTGTAGAGTTGGATAGGTTTTTGGGTGGGGTGAAACCTATTGCCTTGATCGCTTCTTTTATTAAACTCTTTCAAAATCCTATCAAAAGATGTAAAAGCCAATTCTCCATCTGAATAGT
>JAVCCS010000163.1 GCA_030765365.1 Candidatus Theseobacter exili | reverse complement strand
TGCCTATATTGTAGAAAATAGAACTATTAACACCATTGTCTCTTATTGTTATCTAAAATCAATAGGAGATGAATGGAATGCCAGAGAAATTTCAGACCTCTTCAAAATTGATACCACCGAAGATGGATCAGATGCACAGCTTGGTCAATATCTATTAGATATGAATATCGCAGCAATTCAAGAAAAATATCCTGACGAAGATCCTGCAAGCTTCAGGGACCTTGATTATGTCTACGAGTTTGATGCAGATAGAATTACAAATGAATATGCTGTATATGCAGCAATAAAATGTTTATTGTATCAATGCTCCGAAGGAGATATTGTAAAAAGCGAATTATACGAGGCTATTGAGGGGCTGCTTAACTTTGTAGCAAGACAAATCATTGAAGTATCAAAACAATATCAAGATGTTACCTGGGGATAATCTCCTGTCTAATTATTTTCTACAATTATAATAGAAAGGACACAAAATCATGCTAAAAACTGTTGTAATAATATGTATCTTAGGTGGATTATCTGCTGGTATTTTTCAAAGTATATCATTAGTCCTGTTTTTTATGCTTTTACTTATCGCGGTAGTTCTTGATGAAAAATTAGGATAATCTCCTGTATAATTATTTCCGTAAGATAAAGTAGAAAGGTAAAATAACCATGAGAAAACAATACAAAAACGGCGATACGATAACACTCAAAGAAAATGGCTGCGATGGATGTAGTCCTTCTTCCGTCAATGGGATACTTTGTCACGAACAAGGATGTCCTGACAGATGGCGAGATATACCGAAAGAATGTACGGAATGCGGAGCTGAATTTTATACAAATAGTCGGCACCAGAGAATGTGTTCAGTTTGCATGGAAGACTCTTTCGATAGAGCGCATTGTGATATGGACGTTTACTTTTCTTGAATAATCTCCTGGATCTCTTATATACAAGGTAATACTATGAATAAAGACATAACACAAATAGCGTATTCAAGAGTAGTTACAAGAGACGAATTCAAAGATGAATTTCTAAGAATTTTCAAGGTTCCCCTGAATAAAAAATTCTTTGAGAATCTTACCGGATTCGATGTTATAGCATTCGACGAATTCATTCAACCAAAAATAGATGAATCTTCCTATGAAGCTATAAACCGAAGATTCGGGCAAGAAGGAGAAGACTTAATCAAAAATTTGATGAAAAAAGAATTACACAATCTCCTGAATTAAATTTTTCGCGAGATAAGATAAAAGGAAACAAAACCATGACACCTGAAAATAAACAACAATTGATATCAGCGATAAAAAATGCAGAAAAAGCAGCCATTGCAGCAGACCCAGGACAAGATGCCGATGGCGGTACCTGTAACTTTGACACACCAGCAATTAGAATATCGCATATTCGAGAATCTACGATGCAAGGAATCGCAGAAGACTCGGGAATAAAATTGATATCTTTTCACTGGTTTGGAAATCAAAAGTGGTATTGGGTTAGAACGTCAACCATGGGACAAGGTAACAGACGTACCACCATGATGCAATCTGCATTAAAAATACTTAAAGATGAATCCCCCGAAGATGTGCAAGTCATGGGTTATTACCAGATGGATTAGAATATCCTGTGCTTTTATTTTCGCACAATAAGATGAAAGGATAATAAAATGGCAAAAATAGTACAAGTTTGTGTATCAGGCGGAGTTGCAGATGTATCAATAATTCCTCCAGGAATAATCGTGCATGTCCGGGACTATGATGTAGAAGGAAGTGATGATGTAGAGACCGATGAAAATGGAGATGACTACATTTTAAGTGTATATGAATAATCTCCTGTAATACTTGACCCCACGGTTATGATAGAATAAAGTCTAACACTAACTAGGAAGCAAGATATTATGAAACGACCTGAAACAATTAAAACACGGAATACACTGGTTGAGTATTTTACCAAGCGATGCGATGAAGCTGGAAAATCAAAACTCACAAAACAAATACGAAAATGGATACTAACAATTCACTCCATCGGTACTCTTGATTTGTTGCTAATGTCTAAATATTACAAAGCCGAACTAACCAAGGAAATAAATGGTATGAGTACAAAAAATCAACTTTGAAACTTTGAAGCGAAAATAATCTCCTGTAATACTTGACCCCACGGTTAGGTTAACTATGAGTAATAAAATTGCTATGTAATATGTGATGAAGAGTAACAAAGGGTTTGATGGTTCCCTTTGTTACGAAGGGCTTGAGCGCCAGAGTAGGATTTGTCCCTTACTCCGGCGCTCGCCATTTTTTAATCTCCTGTAAAAATAGATCCCACGGTAAGGTTAGCAATAATGCTAAAAGGAAAATAATACTATGACAAAACAAGAACAAAAACAAAAATTATTAAAACAAGCTTGTGAAAATGTACTTCATGTTTTGAGATATAATCCATCATGCATTCGTAGCCATATTGGAGAATTACAAAAAGTTATTAAAAGCTTGCAAATCGACCCCACTATATTGTAAAATATAATCTCCTGGTTTATTAAATCCCACGGTTAAGTTAGCAATAACGTTTAACAAAAAGGATAAAAATCATGAGAACTTTTCAAGCTATACCAGAAAAAACAGGTGATATTCATGAATTTAAGGCAAAAGACTATACCGACGCAAGGCGCATAGTTATAAATCATTTTGATTTATCGTTGAATTATACCGTTGTTGAAGTAAAAAAATCGATTTAATCTCCTGTATCTTATTCTCGTTTGGCAAGGTTAGCAATAATGCTGAACAAAAAGGACAAAATTATGACAACGCAAACAGCAACAACGCAAACAGCAACAACGCAAACAGTTGACCCCACGGTAGTCGAAAGCATTACATATCAAGAACTTATTGATATTCTTTTGACTCGCTCCGTAGAATTAAACGGGCGCGGCGATATTATGGTAGTAGACTACCAGACGGATATGTTGAAAAAAGGTAAACTTCGCGCAGCAGCGCGAAGTGCTTTCCCCGACGGACTCAAAAGAATTGTAAGAGCAACAATCCAAGTCAATTATGATTATGGTAAAAAACTCGAAAATCGTACAAACGGCGCAGAAAAAGCAAAAGGTGGGCCGACTTGGCAGCGTCCAGTTATGGTAAACGGGAAATTTACTGCGATGGCGTCCCACAAAGCCGATTTTGTCAACGAAACCGATGAAAAGCTTATCACGAACGCCAGAATCTATGTACGATACGAAAAATTGACTCCCGCGCAAAAAGCAGCAGGATTCGGAAAAAATGATTTTAGCCGATACGAAACAGACAACGGAGATATAGTAGACGGCGCGGACGTTGAAGAATTCTATTTTGACCGACCGAAACAAACCGTTCAGCATCGGGTATTGACACTGGGCGCGGTAAAGGATATGAAGGTAAGCGGAAAAAATTACCATATCCAACAATCGGTATAATTGACTGACCGACGAAGTAAACAAAAGACTAGGGAAATAAAAACCTAGTCTTTTGTTTGCGCCCCACGGAACCTATTTAATCTCCTGGATTTG
>JAVCCS010000082.1 GCA_030765365.1 Candidatus Theseobacter exili | reverse complement strand
CTTGCTTCAGCAATATTTCCCAAACGCTCTAAAGTATCTCCAAGGTTTTTATGTGCGTTCGCGTATGTTGGGTTGAATTTTATTGCCAGCTGAAATTCCTTTTTGGCATCCTCAAGTTTGTTTTCCCGTAAAAAAAGAACACCAAGATTGTTATGTGCTTCAGGATAATTAAACTGAATTCTAATTGCTTTAATAAATTCCTGCTTAGCTTGTTGGAAATTACCGCGTCTTCCGTATGCAACACCAAGGTTGCCATGAATATGAGAGCTGTTTGAAAGCTCAGCAGTATTGGCCCATATGGAAAAATCATCTTTCCAGTCAAGGTTCCTCATCATCGTTATTGCTCCATAAAATATAACAATGAATATGAATGGCGAGAACACAAGACGTTTTAATATATCTGAAGAAAAATGGGCTGAGTCCATCTTCATCCAGTTGTATAGCTTGTATACAATAAAAAAGCATAGACCTATAAAAGGGATATAAAGCCAGTGTTCAGCCATATTTGCGTTAAGGGGAACTATATCTGAAAAAGGTATCAAAGTAAGAAAAAACCATGCCAATCCGTAAAATGCAAGCCTGTCACGTTTGAATTGAAATATTGTGTATATGAATATAGCACTGAAAAGAACCAGAGATATCAACGCGTCAGGCTGCAGTAAACTTCTTGCATAGGGCATTCCTCTTTCCATATGAAGTCCAACATCGGGCCAGTTAACGAATATCTTCCCCAGAAGAGGCGCATGTGCAATATCAAAACGCAAGGGAAGTACCAAAGTCATCAGATAAGCAAAAAAAGTTTTTGTAAAAGTCAATAAACGTAACAGTACTGGAATATTTCGCGCAAAATTCTGCTCAACAATTGCACCGGTTCTAAAATCCAGAAAAGAACTGCGCGCCATCGCATAAATACCAAGAAGTACAAGAAAAGGGATGTATCTAAGAATAATACTTATAATGCCAAGAACGATTCTTGATACCTTTTTTCTTTCTTCCAAAGGAACACCCATAAGGATCTTAGGTCTTTTCTGTGTAGAGAAAAAACAAAAATCATAAAGGATCAATAAAAGGGGAAACATGATAGCCATTTCCTTGGACATAAAAGCAAGAGTATACGAAAGGAATGCACCAAAATACGAAAGAATAGCCAGGTTGCTTTCATCACGGGTATATCTTATATATAAAACCAGTGAAAGCAGCATAAACATAGTTACAAGCGAATCTGCACGTCCGGCAACGTACGTTACCGCTTCAGTGTGCAATGGGCATATTGCATACAAAAGACCAGCCATTAACCCCAATTTAGTATTGTTTGTAATTAAGAAAAACAGGATATAAATCAGGAGTACAACAAAGGTGTGAAAAAGAGTATTCGATATATGAAATCCAACAGGGTTAATCTTTCCCTTGAGTTTGGGATCACGATATCCAAACATTTTCCCGGGGCCCCATAAAGAATAGTCAATAAAATATGTATAAAGCTGGGTTGGACGCCAGAAATTTGAATCCCTGTCACCGCCTCGAAAAGTATTTTTTGTGAAGAATTCCGGTATGTGTTTAGAACTTCTCAGGAAAACGTTATTCCTTACAAGGATCTCATCGTCCCATGCCAGTTCATTCTTAAATGAGTTGGCATAACAAAACAAAGTGACAAAAATCAGAATTAACGTAAAAAGAATATGCTGGCGCCTTATTTCGTTAGGCCCGGCAACAGATGAGACAATTGGCGTTGTGATTTCATTTCCTTTTTCTTCTGACTGTATGACAGGTGCTGAGGCAGACAAATCTTTGAGCCGTTTTTCCTCAGCTTTACTGCGTCGCAGATTCAAATCTTTAAAAGCCTTGTTGACAAGCTTTTTATCCACATGGAGTTCTTCTGCAAGCTGCCTGTTGGATTTATTGCGATAATGTTGTTTGATATATTCAAGATTTCTTTGACTAAGTCTTTTTGCCATTGTTTGCCTCATGTTTTTTAATTAATCATGTATATGCGGCCAGTATAATAACATGTTTTATAATTGACTGGTAATTAAAAACAACACAAAAAAGTATAAAATGCAGTTAAAAACGCATTTTTTCGCAGTGTATTATTGTAGCAAAATAAACGCATGATGCGTGTAAATGACGCATGCTGGTGAATCGCTGGAACCTGATATTTCTGGAACGGTTATTGCTCATTGACTTATTGTCGGAAAACAGGGGTAATAAATACATGAAGAAGAAAAATGGTTTTACATTGATTGAGCTTCTAGTTGTTATTGCAATAATTGCAATATTGGCAAGTTTGCTTCTTCCTGCACTAGCCACGGCCAGAAGAAAATCCTACCAGGCAAAATGTATAGGTAACATAAAACAAATTGGAATGAACCTTCACGTATATTCAATGGACTATAATGAAAATTTTCCTACTAATGGCATTGATGGTAAAAGTAGTCTTGCCATGCTGTTTACTACAGGCTATTTAATGAAGGACCAGATTTACGTATGTCCTGCAGGTGACGGAATCGGCTATAATGACGGGGATTATTTTTATGCATATAATCTTGATGAAAACTCTGAACCAGATTCTCCTATTGCAATTGATGATGCTCCGAATCACGACCAGCCAAGGCCTTACACTGTGCTTTTTGTTGATGGACATGTAAGTTTGCGCCAGTTCGATATTACCGGTACAGCCGGGAACTCACCAAAAGACTAGTTTTGAAGAATTCGATATTTTTATTCATAACTCAATTTCATACTTGAAAGTATTTGAAATACTGTCTGATTATATCCTGCTGAAAATCTCACGTTGAAACTGATTCGCAAAAAGTGGTATCATATTGTCCTAACAAGAAAGACTATTGTGTCGTTGCTGTTTAGCCTTTCGTTTAAAAACAAAACATGGAAGGATAGAAGATGGATAATGTTACTAACTTTATCAGGATAGTATGTTTAGGTAATGAAATATGGAAATGGGGGCTGTTTTTAGTTCTTTCAATTGTATCATTTACTGTAATAAAAATTGTATTAAATAGAGTAATAAAACATGTATCAGTCCTCGCTGAAAAAACAAAAAATGATATAGATGATGCAGTAGTACTAATTCTTAACAATACCTCGTTACTTGTAATAATTGTCATTGCTATTTTCATAGGTAGTAACGTTTTGGTTCTGAGAGATATCCTGCCGGTACTTTTGTGGAAACTTGTCATAATAGCGTTTTTTCTTCAAATAGCATTATGGGGTAACGCACTTGTTTCGTTTTGGATTGAGCGTAAACATTTGCCTGTTGAAGAAGACGAGAATAAGGGAAAACTGTCTGGATATGGCGTGATAATATTTCTGACAAGGCTTCTCTTATGGTCTGTTATTGTTCTTTTAGCATTGAGTAATCTTGGAGTGAATATAACTGCTGCAATTGCGAGTTTGGGTATTGGCGGTATCGCGGTTGCGCTTGCAATGCAGAACATTCTGGCTGATCTTTTCTGTGCAGTAACAATAATTCTGGATAAACCTTTTGAAATAGGCGATTTTATTATTGTCGATGACCTTTTGGGTGTAATCGAAAAAATAGGAATAAAAACAACAAGAATAAGAAGCCTTCATGGTGAACAGCTTGTTTTTTCAAACACAGATTTAACAGGCAGCAGAGTTAAAAACTACAAAAAAATGACAGAAAGACGCGTTCTTTTTACATTCGGGGTTGTTTATCAGACAACAGCAGAAAAACTTGAACGCGTTCCTCAAATGGTTAAGGATATTGTTAAAAAAGTTGAACAGACACGTTTTGATCGTACACATTTTAAGGAGTACGGAGATTCGGCATTGGTTTTTGAAGTAGTTTATTATGTTTTAAGTGCGGACTATAATATATACATGGACATCCAGCAGAAAATAAATATGGCGATATTCCGGTGTTTTGAAAAAGAAAAGATTGAATTTGCGTACCCGACACAAACTTTGTATGTGCAAAACCAAACAGTTTCATAAGGAACCATGCATGAAGATTAAAGGGAAACGTCTTGTTGTTGTATCTAACAGATTGCCGGTTACAATCGATAAAAATGACAAAAATGAATGGGAGATATTGCCTGGGGCAGGTGGATTGACAACAGCGTTATCACCTGTTATGGAGCAAAATCAAGGGTTATGGATTGGATGGCCTGGTCCTGTTAGGGGAGAGAGAGTTCAAACACTTGTAGAAACTTTTAGCAAAAAGCATACGTATAATCTTCAGGCAGTGTCTTTAACCCAACCGGAAGTTGACCGATATTATCATGGGTTTTCTAATGAAACGATATGGCCTTTATTTCATGATCTTTTAGGCCGCACAAATTTTGACAAGATTAACTGGGAAACTTATATTGCCGTAAACAGGCGTTTTGCAAGGGCAATTTCCGAATCAGCCAAAAGGGGGGATATAATTTGGGTTCAGGATTATCATTTAATGTTAGTTGCTGAATTCCTTAAAAAAATGCAGATTAAACAGCCGCTTGCTTTTTTCCTTCATATTCCATTTCCTTCACTTGACCTTTTCAGAAGACTTCCCTGGAAAAGGGAAATTATTAATGCACTGATCCAGTTTGACATGATTGGTTTTCAAACACTTCGTGACCGGAGGAATTTTGTACAGTGTTTAAAAGCACTAATTCCCGAAGTAGGTGTGTTTATTAAAAGACGTCAAACCTTGATCTTGTATAAATCAAGGACAATAAAAGTTGGTAATTATCCTATAAGTATAGATTTTGAAGAGTTCAATTCGCTTGCACAAAAAAAGGAAGTTTCAGATGCAGCATGGTATCTTCATGAAAATATGCGCAAGAAAACAATTATACTCGGTTTGGACAGGCTTGATTATACAAAAGGAATTCCTGAAAGATTTCTTGCTTTTGAACGTGCTCTTGAGAAATATCCTGAACTTCAGGAAAAAGTGTCACTCCTACAGATTGTTGTTCCAAGCCGTACAATGGTGCCCGATTATCAGAACCTAAAAGAATTGCTGGATACATTAATAGGCAGGATTAATGGAAAGTATTCAAAACATGGATGGATACCAATTCATTACATGTTCCGATTTCTTGACAGAGTACAGCTTTTAGGACATTACAAAGCATGTGAAATAGCCTTAGTAACACCTCTTAGAGATGGAATGAACTTGGTTGCAAAAGAGTATTGTGCCAGCTCCATAGATTGCAAGGGAGTTTTAATACTGAGTGAGTTTGCTGGTGCAGCTGCAGAATTGTCAGGAGGAGCATTAATAGTAAATCCGTATGATGTAGAAGGAACGGCTGACGCGATATATACGGCATTCAATATGGATCAGAAAGAAAGAGCCGGAAGAATGAGGCTTCTGCGAACAAGAATAAAAAGAAATAACGTATATCGTTGGGTGGACAAGTTTCTGGCTTCTTTTAGTGGAGAAGACCCCCTCAGAGAAGGTGAGCTTGAAGAGCTCGAACCACATGGACGTGAAGTTCCTGATATGAATATATGGATAAAACAAACCCAAGTTGCTGAAGAAAAGGAAGAGGGAAAAGAATTTTCTTCTTCTCCCTCTAATTAATTAGATGATTATTCTAATTTGTTCATTTCTTTAATCTTTTAGATTTAATAAATTTAAATTCAGCTAATATTACTTCATGTTCATTTCCATCGGATGGTGGTTCTTCAATGCACCAGAAATTTATATGAATTCTAGGATATTCATTCCTAGGCAAGTCGTCTCCACCATAAAACCAGGAATGAATCATTTCTTTAGGTTGAGGTCTATCGCTGTGGCCGGACCAGCTTCTACACGCCATTCCTGAAGGATGCCAAAGGAAAGCGTGTGATGTTTTTGAATCATCAGATTTCAATTGAAACCAGAATTTGTTTTCATTCCCTTTCTTTTGCCACGGATGACATACAAACTGTGCTGGAGGGCATTTAGGATCCTTCCATGTGCCAAATTCTATATCAAACTCGTTTGCAACATTTATTTTTTCAGCATTCGAATAATCAACTGCATATTCCCAAAGAAAAAGTCCAAAAATAATATTAGGATCCAATTGGTCCACTCTTCCAACCGTTTTAAAAATATAGTCACCGTATCCTAAGGGTTTGTCTAAAACAATTTCCGGACAGTACCACTTTTCTTTTCTTTTAGTTATTTTAAGGTGAAGCCATCCTTTATCATCAATCCAAATATTATCTTTCGATGCCGAAAAAAAGTTGTTGCCGGGTCCGTATTTGCCACCTTCCTTTATCCGCCATGTATATCCACTGAACTCGATAGTCTTATCTCCAAAATCTTTCCACTGAAGTTCAGTTTGCTTACCATTAACAATTCTTACATTTTTAGGCGAATCAGATACGCACTGGATATCTTCCCAGTTTTTTGTTTCTGAAAGAACAGCTGCTACGTACCTACATCCTTTAACAGAACGAGTATCTTCAGGGATCGTGATTTTAAAAGTTTTGTTGCCAGTTGATTCAAATTCGTTTAAATCAACCAAAAACAATACAGCCGGTTTTGTATCCCAGTTCTCAAGTTGAACGACTATCTTATAGCCGTCAGATGAAATATCAGACCAGGCGACCGTAACTCTTGCAGCGGTACCTGCAAGGACTTCTTTATCGCATGATTCTACGGATATTCTTGCAGCAAAAATGTTTGAGTTAGTAATGGTCATAAGCAGGACACAAATAAAAGGGAAGACAGTTTTCATTATTAAACCTCATAATAATTTTAGATGAAGGCTCATAACCCAATGGGTTTTTTCATATTAATGGTGTCGTTTTTAGTGGTGCTGATTTGTCGACAAAAACCAGGAGTAAGGTCAAAAACAGAAAAACAATGCCTGATTTAAAATTAATGTGGACTGCGGTGCTGTTTAACTTTCTCAAATCGTTTGCTTTCTTTATACTTATATCAAAACTGGATTATTTTAAAATGAGATATATAAAGTATATGAAAAAAAAGGTCAGTTGCAAAGTGTGTTATTTATTCATTGATAATATAAGGATGAGAAATGAAAGTGTTTAAAAAGAGTTTTTGTTTGTTATTTGTTTCTTTTTTGGTTTTGTCAGTACATATTTTTGTAACTTCAAGTTTTGTTTGTTATGCTGAAGATGCAGCTGAAATTGGGAAAGATCCTAAAGATTTTGGAAAGGATCCGGCTTATGTAGGAAAAGATCCAGCAGATATGGGAAAAGACGCTGGAAAAATTGGAAAAGATCCTGCAAGGGAAAAAGAACCGGAAGTGCAGGATCCGGCGGATATGGGGGAAGACCCGGCAGAACTTTGAAATGATTAGTGTCGAATGGCGAACACTGCGTCTCTGTGGGATAAAAGATAAGAAATATTTATTAATTCAGATAGAAGAATAAAACATGCCAGTAGAACGAAATTTTCTGGGCTGGAATGCGCCAGTTACAGATTTGGTAAGTGAATATTTTTTGAGCGACAGAGCTCCTGGTTTTGTTGATCTCCAAGACAGTATAATTGTTGTTCCTACACGTCAGGCAGGTAGAAGGCTAAGACGAGCACTTGCTTTTAAGTGTAATGTAAGGGATGCTGTTTTACTTTCTCCTAGAGTTGTTATGCCTTCGTTTTTTTTCAGTTATGAAAATCCTCCTTTTAATTTGGCTGTACAGGCGCAGGTTGTTGCTGCATGGGTAAATGTTCTTATGAATATTGATATGTCTATGTATCAATATGTTTTTCCTAATAAAATAGATAAACGTGATGTTTCATGGGCTTTAAGTAATGTCGATATGATAATTAAGTTGAGGGATACTCTGATTGACGGTGGATATATTTTTAGAGATGTCGTTGATTTACACAGAAGCATTTTAGGTGAGCCTGAGCGATGGGATGATTTTGCAAGGTTGGAGAGTATATATGCTGGCGAGTTGGCAAAAAGGGGATTGCTTGATCCCGGTATTATCAAGATTAACGCTGCAAAGAAGCCGGAAATACCTTGTGGTGTTAAAAAAATCGTTATTGCTGCCTTGCCTGATCCTGTGCCTCTTGCAATAAAGGCATTGGACTGTCTGATTGATGATTTTGATATTCAGGTTTTGGTTCATGCCCCGGAATCTTTTAAGGATTATTTTGATAATTGGGGACGTCCTTTACCGGAAAAATGGGGAAAACACCGAATTTCAGTTGTGAATGCAGAAAAGGATATTATTCTTGTAAGTTCGCCGTCTTCTCAAAGCAAGAAGGTTTTAGATGTTATTGGGAGCGGTGCGGATTGTTTTGGACCAAATGATATTGCCGTTGGTGTTCCTGATTATGAGGTGGTTTCTTTTCTTCAGGCTGATCTTGAGGAAAAGTCTTTATCGTCCTTTAACCCGGCCGGTAAATTTATTTTTGAACATCCGCTCTTTTCTCTTTTAGATTCTTTTTTGATGTTGGTGAGAGATGACAGTTACAAAGCATTGAGCCGTTTTTTGCGTCATAGTTATGTTTTGAAGCATCTTCATGCAAAACAGGGTCTTTTACCGGGACAGATTTTAAGTGAGCTGGATGTTTTTCAGAATAATCATCTTCCTGTTACTTTTAAAGATGTATTCGTTCGTCTGTCTGGACCTGAAAGCAAATTTAAAGTAACCAAAGAAGATTTTAGATGTCTTTTTTCAGCGCTTAATTTTGTTAACAGTCAGTTGGATTTGTTCAGAAAATATGATTTTGAAGAGGCGGTAAGATCATTTTTGCAGGTTGTTTTTTCTGAAGAAGCGGCTGTTTCTAAGAGCAGTGCAATATTGGAAGAAAAATTTCCTGAGGTGGTTGAAAAGATTGATTCTGTTCTTTCAGATTTTTCTGAAGGTTTTATTTCTGCGTTTAGTTTGAAAAAGAAAGATGCCTGCCAAATCTTTTTAAAAATTCTTAAACAGCAGGTTTATTATTATGAAAGTGAAAAAGCCAATATTATTCTCGAAGGTTGGCTTGAGTTGCCGTGGGACGATGCGCCTTTTCTCATAGTTACAGGAATGAACGATGAATTTGTTCCCGGGGGGAGTCCGGATGATGTTTTTTTACCTGATAGTTTACGGAAGCAATTGAAGCTTAGAGATGATGCGGGCCGTTTAACCAGAGATTTGTTTCTTATGGAAGGACTTATATCATCACGGAGAGATAAAGGGTGTGTTTGTTTTATCGCTGGTAAAACAGGCAGTAACGGTGTTCCTTTAAAACCTTCAAGGTTGCTTATGGCCTGTAAAGATGAGGATCTTCCGTCACGGGCAAGTAAGCTTTTCAGTCAACCTGATGAGGACAGAGAAAATATCGCTCTTTCTATGAGCTTTCGCCTTAATCCCGCACTGCTTGCTAATGCAGGAAGTTTAAAGGAAATGCCTGTAACCTTTTTTAGAGATTATCTTGCGTGTCCTTTCCGTTTTTATTTAAAACGCATTCTACGAATGGAAAAGGTGGATGACGAAAAGACAGAAATGAGTTTCTTGGATTTTGGAATTTATCTGCATGAAGTTTTGCGTAGGATGGCTGATTCAAAAGGAATAGCCTGTTCTTCAAATGAGAATGAAATAGCCGGTTTTTTGTGCTCGGAAATTGATCAGGTTGTTTTTTCGTCTTTTGGTCCGGAGATTCCAGCAACAGTAGGCATACAGCTTTTTACCGCCAAGCAGCGTCTTAAGGCGTTAGCAGTACAGCAGGCGCGCCTGGTGGAAGAAGGATGGGAAATTCTGGATTGCGAAAAAAAAATTAAATCTGAGTTGGGCGGTTTTGTTGTAACGGGGAAAATTGACCGGATTGACCGGAACCGCGAAACCGGTAGTATCCGGATTTTGGATTATAAAACGGCTGATGCTTTTAAGCGTCCAGCGAAAGAGCATTTAGGTAGAAGTTCATTACGGACACCAGATTACGCAAAAGTGATGCCCGGCAAAAAAACTGCCAGCAAGTGCTGGTCTGATTTGCAGCTTCCTTTG
>JAVCCS010000329.1 GCA_030765365.1 Candidatus Theseobacter exili | reverse complement strand
CGGCCGGATACATAAACAAAAAGCCGCTTAAGGAATTGTGTAAAGTTGCTGATGCTGCAAATGTTGATTTAAAAAGTTTTGAAGATTCTTATTATAGAAAGATATGTGCCGGCACACTCAAACCTGTTTTAGACGGATTAATTGTAATGAAGGAAGAGGGTGTTTTTGTTGAAATAACAAACCTGATTGTTCCTACCTTAAATGACGATATGGGATTAATAAAAAAAATGTGTACTTGGATTAGAGAAAATCTTGGAGGGGATACGCCCTTGCATTTTTCAAGATTTTATCCGATTTACAGGTTGAGAAATCTTCCTTTAACGCCTGTTAAAACTCTTGTTGCTGCCAGAGAAACGGCTATGAGTGAGGGGCTTAAGTATGTTTACATTGGCAACGCACCGGGAAATGCCGGAGAAAATACAGTGTGTCCGGGCTGTAATAAAACAGTTGTTGAGAGAAGGGGATATATGGTCATGAAAAATTTCGTAAAGAATGGAACTTGCGGGTATTGCGGATATGAGATTAGCGGAATATGGAGTTGACTTTAATCGAGCAACAGTCCGTTACTTAGCTTAATGTTGCGACCGCTTATGATAGAGAATACTTCATCATTTTATTAATTAGCACAGGGTAATGGAAATTGTTCTAGGTGGGAGGGATAATTTGAAAAAGATTGACCGTAGGAGTTTTCTAATGAAAGCCTTAGCAGGTGTATCGGCGTTTCTTACAGCTTTGCTTGTTAATAAGTTTACTAGTCGCAGCGCTGATAATAAGCTTTCAGACAAAGAGGCAAGTTACTATAAAAAACTTGCCGGCTGATTATATTGTGGATCTTAAGGTTTAAGCAAGGCACTCAAATGAGCTAATACCAGCTCAATATTGTGCAGACGAACAATTTAACAGGCTACGCTAACCCAGATTATTCATAAACCATCTACAAGCATCTATGTACTCTCGCTACGTTACTTCATGAATAGTCTGGGCTAAGTTTCTGAAGGTTTTTCCACAGGCAACGTTTTTGAGAAAAATGTATAAAACATATCTGTTTCACCTGGTGTTGCTTTGTTTTTATCCGGCTTGATAAGATCGTTTTCCAGACCAACAGGAATTTGCAGAAATTGTCCGTCTAATAAGCGCAAAAAGCACTGAGGAATCAGAATCATACCTCTTGGGCTTTCCCTGGCAAATAAAAGACAGCTTTCTTTTCCCATGGATTCATTTTTTGTAATAGCTATTCCATAATTGAAACGCAAAGGTTTGCTATTTGCACTGATATTTTTATTAAAGACTTTTTCAGCCATATGCGAGATGCCAGAGAAAATTTCCATTAATAGTGAATATTCAGGAAGTTCATTTGTTTCGGGTTTAAAGCTGAAAACCGCTGTCAAACTTGATCTTCCCCGTTTTTGAATAGATACTTCTAATGTAAGAAATGCTAATTGCATCTTCTCAGGTATGTTTTTTAGAAAAACTTGAAAAGCTTTTTCTAAAGCAGCTTCTTGATCAATGCTGGTTCCCTGCGAACGGATGAGCGGGAGCTCATTTTTATTTGAGCCGTCAATAGAAGGTGTATTTATTAACCAAAATGCTACCGTAAAAATAAAGATAACATATGGAAAACCAAAACAAACTGAATTGAAGAGTTTTTTTAATGGCATTTTATTAAACTGAGTAAATAAATCGTCCGCAGTGATCACATGTAGTTATACTATCTTTTCTTTGTAATTTTGCTGCTGTAGAAGTTGGAACTGAAATGTTACATCCCTGACACACAGCATTTACTACGGGTACAACAGCGTTTTTGTCGCCTTTATTGCCTTTAAGTCTTTCATAGTATCGAATAATTCTTTTGTCGATGGTTTTTGCAAGTCTGACCCTTTTTCTTCTCATCTTGTCGAGTTTTTCCAATGAGTCGAAATCAAAATCAGAGTCAGATGCCTGAGCCTCTTCATTTCCAAGCATGTTGGCAATTTCACGATCCAGGTTCTGCAGTTTAACCAGATTTTCAATCTGCAGTTTCATCAGGTCCTCCTCATAATTCTTAACTTATAGTAATAATAGGCTTATATTGACTATAAATATACACTATATTTTAGTTATTTTATATTCATCAATTTTGCGGTCTAATGTTGTTCTTGCAATATTTAGAAGCCTAGCTGTTTGACGCTTATTCCAGTTTGTATGGTTAAGCACAAAAATAATATGTTGTTTTTCGGCTTCAGCAAGAGTTAATGGTTTTCCATCAGGAACATGAAATGCATGCTTTTTACTGGAAGAAGATCGAATTTCAGAAGGTAGATCCGCTGGCTGAATCGTTTGTTTGTCACCAAGGATAATTGCTCTTTCAATGGCATTTTTCAATTCTCTGACATTGCCTGGCCATGTGTATCCTGCAAGAAGAAGCAAAACCTCAGGGCTGATTGTGGGAGTAGCCATGCCCATTTCCTGTGCATATGCTGAGGCAAAGTGTTTAGCAAGGACAGGAATATCCTCCGAGCGTAATTTAAGAGGAGGTAGGGTAATGTCAACAACCTTTAACCGGTAATATAAATCAATCCTGAAGGATCCTTCTTCAAGGGCTTTTTCAAGATCTTTGTTTGTTGCGGCAAGGACCCGAACGTTTGCCTTTATTGTTTTTGTTCCTCCTACCCTTTCAAATTCACGTTCTTGAAGGACTCTTAATAATTTCATCTGTGTTTCAGGCTTTGTTTCTCCAATTTCATCTAGAAAGATTGTTCCGCCTTCAGCCATTTCAAATCGGCCAATGCGTGATTCTTTTGCGTCGGTAAATGCACCGGCCTCATGTCCGAATAATTCGCTTTCAAGAAGAGATTCGGTAAGAGCTGCGCAATTTACACTGATAAAAGGGCCTGTGTGTCTGTGACTCTCAAAATGGATTTTTTTAGCTATTAATTCCTTTCCAGTTCCATTTTCTCCACGAATCAAAATTGTTGCTTCAGTTGGAGCAACCTGAGCAACTGTTTGTAATACATCCTTCATTATGGAACTGTTGCTAATAATGGCAGGTTTAACCTTGTAGGTTAATCGCAGGTTTTTATTCTCACGACTTAATTCTTTATGCAGACGGGCATTATCCAGTGCGGACGCAGCAATATCTGCTATTGCTGCCATCAACTGTAAATCGTCTTCGGAAAATGCATGAGTTGGTGTATGGGATTCAACTTGAATTATTCCTTTTACGGTATCCTTTCTTCGAACGGGGACACACATAACCGAGCGTATAGGGGAACCTATAATGCTTTGCGCTTTTTCAAAACGCCGGTCAAGTGAAACATCTGCGCTAATTATGGCAACTTTTTCTTTTTTACTTGTTCCAGAATTGTTTTACTAAGGAAAAGACGTTTCTCACTCAATCCATCACGCCTTTTTACAAGGTGCGTAATCTGTTCATTTGTTTCAGGGTCAATAAGAAGAAAAAAACATCTATCTGTGGGAAAAGTTTCGAAAATAAAATCAAGTATAAAATTAAATAGTTCTTCAAGATCAAATATTTGGTTTACTCTGTTTCCAAACTGGTACAAAACAGAAAGGTCTTCATGGGCTCTTTTTAATCTAACAGGCTGTGATGAAAGTTTTTTTGCATCCAGAAAAGGCCTGTCGTTCCCTGGATGAATGATTGTTTGAATTGATTGATTGGTGTCTTCATCTGTTAATGAAACAATATGTTCTGAGTTCATATCCTCTGAAGAAGGTTTTTGTGCTGATGGTGACAGAGAAAATGATAATGTTATATTACCTATTACTATTTCATCACCGGGGTTCATTTCTAAACTTTTTTTGATTGGTCGTCCGTTAACATATGTTCCGTTGCTACTTTGCAGATCGGTTATAGTATAGCCGTCATTTTCTTTTCGTATGATGGCATGATTTCTGGATATGCGATCATCCTTAAGACAAATTGTATTGGTTGCAGATCGTCCAATACTTAT
>JAVCCS010000228.1 GCA_030765365.1 Candidatus Theseobacter exili | reverse complement strand
TCTTTTTCAATCGAATAAAAGATATTTTTCCTGATTGATCTTTATATTTCTCTTCAAGAAGATCAATCATACTATCTTCAGATGAATCATCGATTATAGCTAAATGCCAGTATGGATAAGACTGATGTACAACACTTTCGATTGTCGCAAAAACAAATCGTTTAGGTTTATAAATAGGAAGAATTACATCCACAGTTAATGAGTTTACATTCATAATAAGTATAATGAGAATTATTTTAGGTTGATTTGGTCATACCCAAATTGTTTCATTAAAGGTCTTTCTCTGATTGTTTCAAATAAATTTACCAGTTCCGGTTTTTTTAGAAATTGAAAAAGTTTCGAACTGTCAATTTTATTGCAAATTAAATTGATTTCTTTTGTGTTCGGAGATACTCCGGAAAAAGATGAAATCTTCATTATTTCCTTTTCAGGATTTCTTACTAAATTTTCATAGCTTATTTCAAGAAGAGGTAAATTGGGGAAAGAATTCTTGAGTTGAAAAAAAAGTGTATTATATTCTTCCCATAGTTCATAAGCTCTTTTAATATCTGAACAGCGTATAGACATTGTTTTACCAAAAATAGGATTATTGCGGTTTCTTTCTCTAGTTTTAAGGCTATTTGCTACATCTACACCATTTCTGTAAACAAATATATATTTTGCACTTTGAAAAACACTGTTCCATAATGGCCAAGTAAAGGTTGTTCTTGGATCTTTCCATGCCCAAATAAAATTAGGATTGGAAATGAAATTACTTATGCTTTTAAGGTTTGCAAATCTTAAAAGAAAAGAAGGGCTGAAAGTTTTTCTTTTAAGCTGATATATAAAAGCTTTTTTAAGATCTTGTTGCTCGCAAAGTAATTTCCAAATATTTACTGGCATATCCCATTCCGCATGAGTTTTTTTAAGTATCCATTTATTAATATCTTTAAAAAATGGTGATTCGTAATGGCTTTTTACTTTTCCAAAAAAAACACCCATTGAAGACAGTATTTCAGATACTAAAGTTGTCCCAGACCGGTGCATACCCAGGATGATTATTGGGGAACTTTTGATTTTGATTGAATAGCGTGGTTCTTTTACTGAAATATTCATTTAATATATCTTATTTTTGTTTATTCCTTCAATTCAACTGAAAATCCAAGATTTTTAACAGACTCGATATCTGAATCTGAGAAAATGGATAAGTCTTCATTTTTATACCGTCCTAAAGATTCCGGCCGGCGTGGTATTTTTAAAAGAGATTCTATATTAACTTTTGATGAATCCACGCCCAGAAATGAAACCAGGGTTGGGATTACGGTTTCCGGTTGCAAACATAACTGATCATACTTAATGAGCAGAAACCGTTCATTAAAAAGTTTTTTGCCTAAAAATATTGCACGATTGTTTGCCTTTATCCAATATTTCAATGATATTTGTGGAAGTTTATCATGTAAGTGGTCAAGGTCAATATCAAAAAACCAGCCCCAATTATATAGTTGCGTAATATTGTGACTAAATGCCATGTCAAGGCCATGCCTGATTATGTGAATATAACGCATTTTTCCAAAATGATTATTCAAGTGTTCGAGATAAATATGCGTATTTGGTTCTTTCCAGCCCCATCCGGTATTAGTTGAAGGGGAGTAAAGATTTTTATTAAGTATTCTTGAAACACGTTTAAACGGCCATAATCCTCGACAAGACTTTTTATAATTATTCCCTTTGAGAGAAGTGCTAATGACTGCACGCATGAGGAAAACAATATCGCTTATATCTCTGATATGTTTACCGTTCATTGTTCGATCAAATATCGATAGAGCTTGTTCAATTTGATGCGGTCTTTTCCTGAAAAAGTTTTTTCGCCGGAAAAGGAGCGTAAACCACAGATTATCGTCGGCCTTGTTTCTGTCAGTGCCAATGTAGTATCCTAGTTCTTGCATTAAAAGTGCGACTACCCTGGTGCCATTGCCCCCACATCCGCCTATAGCAACAGGTCCGACTTTATTCCCAGTGAACTTCATAAGTATGTCTGTTTCCATTTATAATCTGAATAATGCACTATAATTGTTTAAGTGCTTCAATATAAACCAAAATGAACAATAGTCTATAGAGAAACATTAAAAAGATCATCTGCTTTAATTTTTGCTGATTATCTACTATTTATCAAATAATTTGTTTTTATGCAGGTATTTGTGAATTTTTATATGTTGTACGGATTAAATTTGTTTCTAAAACAATATCGATCTTGAAACTTGTAGTATTACTTTTTATGACGACAGGTTTCGAATAGATGTTTATTGTAGAAAGAGAATGTGATAATGGTTCTGTTTCTGCTTTGTTCTTGGTGCGATTTAATTTACAACTCCAAAAATGTCAATTGCCTTTAATCATTATTTCAGAAATTTGAACGGCATTTCCTCCATAATTAGATTTGATAGTTACTTTAACATATCTGTATTGAGTGGCACTATTAGGTAAATCTATTTTTTGTACATTATCAGTGTTATTAAGGGTTACCGATGCAATTTTAATAAAACCGCTATTTTGTAATTGGGAAGCTTTAATTTTCACTTTCTTTGGCCATTTATTTGTCTTAATACCCTTCATAATAAACTTGATCTGTCTGATTGTAGCTAGTTTTGATAGTTTAATCTTTACGAATTGACCATAAGTAGGATTCGTGACAGATGACCATGCTCCACCGCTTGATGTTTTTGTAGTAATATCGTCAATAACATTGGATGCAGCACCGACAGTAGCGTTTCTCTGGCTTGAAAAGGCATATACCTGACCTCCATTAGCAGCAGCCGAAATATTTTCCAAATCAATAGTTGTTTGATTTATAACATTTGATAGATCTGAAACGAGGCCACCCTCATCATATGTTTTCATTGCAAAATAATATTTTATGCCATCGCTAAGGCCGGATATTTTGAATGTTTGCACAGTTCCTGCAGTTTCTGGAGTTGGGGCACCAGAAGCTTGAGTTGCATTGTCCCAGTTGCCTGCTGTTATTTCTGACCTGGAATATCTAAAATCATAATGGTGAGCTTTCCCGGAGTTCGCGTCATCTCCGGGTGCAGTCCATTCCAACTTGATGAAATTATAATCAAAGCTTTTTACTGAAAGGTTAGTTACAGCAGCTGGAGGAACAAAATCAGATGAGGCCAGCAAAGCATTTCTGATATTCAGTCTTCCTCCTGTTACACATTTAGTGTTTAAAGAGGGAGGAATATCAACAGTATTCATTATGTAATTCTTAACCTGGGCATAGGTTAAAGAAGGTGTTGTTGTCCATATCAAAGCAGCTGTTCCTGAAACAAACGGAGCAGAGAAAGATGTTCCATCTTTCGTCATATAGTCACCATCCATGGCTGTAGATTTTATTGATTGACCCGGAGCAGCAAGATCGGCAGTGGTATATCCGTAGTTCGTCCAGTAAGGCATAAAGTCATTTTGGTCTGTTGCCATAACGGATATAATATTATCAATTCCGTAACAGGCAGGATATTCCCGGTTAGGAGTAGGATCCATATTTAAACTGTCGTTTCCTGCAGCAGCTACGACCCGTACTCCCTTATCTCTTGCCAATTGAATAGCTAAGCTTAGTGATGCCGAATAATCTGGTCCACCCCAGCTGTTATTGATTATTTTTGCGCCCATTTGGACAGCGTATTCGATAGCAGGGACTGCGTCAGATAAATATCCATCACCATTAGAATCCAGGAACTTTATGGTCATAATCCTAGCTGACCAGCATACTCCTGCGACACCTATTGTGTTATTGCCTACGGCTGCCATTACCCCGGCGACCATCGTTCCGTGTCCATAGTCATCTATTGGATCTTTATCACCATTTTCAAAATCCCATCCCCAATAATCATCCACATATCCATTGAGATCATCGTCTATTCCATTGTTTGGAATTTCGTTGCTATTTACCCAGAGATTACCAGCAAGATCAGGATGATTGTAATTTATTCCAGAATCAATACAGGCAATAATGACTCCGGAACCGTTTGTCGTATAATCCCAGGTTTCAGGCGCCGCTACTTTAGGCATACCCCACTGATCCGGATAATATGTATCGTCAGGGACAATACATGCACTGACTAAATAATCAGGTTCTGCAAATTCAATATCAGGATCTGATTTAAGCTCTTGAAGCTTTATAGCAATTTCTTCATTTGCGTCAAGTTTATAAACACAAATGCCGCTTTTATCAAATTTTCGCATAAAAGTTGCATTAATTGTGTATCCCTTGTCACTAGCTTGTTCTGCAGTAATGTTTCCTTTAAATTTTACCAGGATCCTGTCGGGTGCATACAATCCGGTTCCATGACCTGCAAAGCATTTTCCCAAACCAACCGCGAAAAACATAATAGTGAGCAGAAATATGCTTATACTCATTTGAATCAATGTAAAATATTTTTTTTCTTTCATAACATAGGCCCCTTACTTTATAGAAACTTAAGGCTCTTTTTTATCATTATCCAGAGCCCTTACCTTGAAATTCGGTTCTGCGTATTCAATATCGGGATGAACCTTGCATTTATCAAGAACTCCCTCAATAGTTTCGCCGCTTTTTAACCGGCACACTCTGATATTCAATGTTTTTATCTGATCTATAATTTCAAAGCCGCATTCATCCGCAACCTTTTCGATTCTTTCTATTGATAAACCCGGTATAAACTTAACAAGAAGCTGTCCCTTTTCGCGAGGGGCTTTAAGTGGGCCGGAATTTTGTGAATAAAGTAAAGAAGTACCACCGTA
>JAVCCS010000247.1 GCA_030765365.1 Candidatus Theseobacter exili | reverse complement strand
CTTTAATTTCAGTTTCTCTTGGAAGTGAAGGAACAGCTTCTTCGGTTTTTACAGTGACAAAGGCAAGGTCCGTTTGGGTAATGCGGGCCGGCTTTGTTTGGGTACAACCAGAAATTAACATTGCAAGAATTAGTGCCGGGACTACGGTTTTAAAAAGTTGAATCATAACTGGCTCCTTAATAAATTGCTTATTTATTATTGGTATTTGCTGGATAAAAATAGATTATAGGATTTTAGGATTATTTTGTTACAGATTTTTTCTTTTTCTTATCTTTTTTGCTCTTTTTGAAAATATATATGTCAGGAGCCCTGTCTGTGTATTCGTTGTTAGTTATTCTGTATGCATTCTGTTTGCCGATTTTTTTTACGTATATTTGGTAGTTGCTTCTTTCGTGATTATGCTGGCCGTCGGGACATATTGCAAAGACAAGAAAGCGGGCATTGTTTGAAAAATTTGGATAGTATTCATGTCCTCGTGGAAAGCCGAGGTCTGAAAGCGTTCCTGCATTTTTACCGTCAGGCGAATTTACGCCAATAGAGGTCCCGCTTTTCCCCCTGCTTGATGTCCATGCCACCCATTTTCCATCAGGAGAAAAATTAGGCAAGCAGCCGCTTCCCAGTACACGGGGATTTTCACCGTCAATATCAATACACATTATTCTATGGCCGCCTTTTTTTGAAAAGAATGTAAGTGTTTTACCGTCAGGGGAAGGTTTGGGGGTATTGTTTGATACGCCTGAAAAACTTTTGTTTAATTCTGGAATAAGCTGCTTTTCTTCTCCTGTTTCCAGATTTTTTCCATAAATTGCTGAGCGGCCATTATATTCACGGCCAAAGTATAACCATTTTCCGTCCTGTGACAGGCCTGGTTCCCATCCGTTTTTAACAAGAAGCTTTTGTTTTAACCCGTTTGTTTTCATGCGGTAAATATCGCTTCCGTTTTTGTTTTCACGGGTAAAGACTATAAATTTTCCGTTTGATGAAATTTCGGGCTGTATGTCTGAAACAGGATTATTGGTAAGACGTGCGGGTTTTTGTTTGCCGAATTCCCATTTATATATTTCCCAGTTTTCATCGCGGTTTGACGTAAAAACAATAAACCCGTTTTTATCTTTTAGAATTTTTGGCCAGGGGGTTGTTTTACTTTTAGATGTTTTCTTGTTTTCTTTTTGCATTGATTCATAAAGTGGACCCCTTATTGCATAAAGAATAATAGTGATAAATAATACAGGTAAAACAATAACAGATTTTATTAACATTAATTTCATCTTTTAGTTACCATTTGAATTTAACCCGAAAACTCATGCAATATCCGGGTCAGACGGTCATTCTTTAAAGAAAAACGCGTTTTTCTTAAGAAAACAAGTGAAATATTTTGATTCTTATATAAAAGCCTTATAAAATTATAAAAAAAATAAGGAGGCCGATATGAATGATGCAGGTAAACGTATTCTCTGTCCATCATGCGAAAGGGAATCGGTTCTTCATGTTAAAAAGATATATGATGGATTTACGCCTGTTGGAATAGAGCGCGTGTGCGGGTTCTGCAGTCATGTTTTTGGGGACGAAGACAGTATACCTGAAGTAAGAAAAGCGCCTAATCCTATGGAACGAAAGGGGGAACGCAAGGTTTGCGAGCTTTGCAGTCATTATGTAGTAAATCCGTGGACCCAGAAATGTACTTTGCACAAGAAGGAAGTTACATCTCTTGATTGTTGCGATGATTTTGAAAAGCTGCAGGAATTTTCATTTTAAGAAAGATGATGCTTTTTTTGAGGCATTTACTTTTTCAAAATACACCAACAGGTTGCTTGGAGAACCAGTCTTTTTTTGCAAAATGCAGGATTTAAAAAAGATTGCATTGTTTGAGGGCTGCTTTGCTATATAATAACCATACATAAATAATGTTATGAAAACAATGTTGAATTGTCCTATAGGAGGGAAAAATGAAAAAGTTTCTGAAGATTTGTTTGATTGTTTTGGTTGTTTTGATTGCTCTAGCAGTTATCCTGCCTTTTGTAGTTCCTCTTAATCATTTTAAAAAGCCAGTTGTTGATTGGGTCAACAAAACTTACGGGCGTCAACTGGTTATCGATGATATTGATTTGAAGCTTTTTGGCGGGCTGGGTGCCACAATTGGCGGGGTTTCTCTTTCCGAGGATGTACAATTTGGAAAAGGAAGCTTCTTTTCAGTCGGTAAAGTTCATGTGAGCGTCAAATTGTTTTCTCTTTTGGGTAAAACAAAAATTATCAAAAAAGTACTTATTGATAAACCTTCTATTACTTTAATTCGTGCTAAGAACGGGACATTTAATCTTCAGACATTAATGCAGACTGAGCCTGAAGAAGAAGCTGAAAAACCGACACCGGCTGAAGTAAAGAAAGCTGAAAAGAAATCAGGACCGCCATCTGTTATTGTTGAAAAGATTGTTCTTCGTGATGCCTCAGTTACTTTTATTGACCGTATGGGCGAAAAAGAAGCGAAATATGCAATTGAAAATGTGAATCTTTCCGTCGAGGATATTACTACTGATTTATCAGAAAGATTGAATATCCAGTTCGATATGCTTTTGACCGGAGAGGCTTCCGGAAGATTTGCAATGGAAGGTGGGCTTGGACCAATTCCTTCAGATCAGGATTATACAAAGCTTCCTGTCAAGTTAGAGATGGCTCTTGACCTTAATACGCAGACACTTCCTTCTGTTGTTGAAGAAGCGTTACCTTTGAAGGTAACTGTTTTAAACGGGCTTGCTTTAAAAGTAGGATTAAACGGGTCTCTTTCAAAAGGCCTTGATATAACTACAAAAATGAAAACAGGTGGTATAGTTCTTGGTGAAGGCAAATCTGCTTCAGGTGCTTCTGGCAGGCTTGGTATTGATCTTAAAATAAAGGGGAACATTCTTCATCCTGAGGCGCTTGTTTTAGACGGTAAGGTAAAAGCAGACGATCTTTTCCTTTGCCTTAATGGCGACAATCCCATGAAGTGCCGATTAGACCTGACTGCGTTATTTAAAGGCGCAGTCCAGGGTGGCGGGGAAGAGCTTGTTATAGAATCGATGTCCCTTACTGCAGGTGAATCAGATTTGGATATTTCTGCAAGGATTGTAAATTTTCTTTCTAAACCTGATATAACTTTCTCTCTTTCGTCAAAGCAATTGATTGTTGATGCTCTTATTGCTGGGGCAGAAAACCTGCAAAGTGCAATGGGCTCGCAAGAGAAAAAATCTGAAGCGGCAGTTTCTACAGAGGCAGTTCAGGCAGGTGGCGGGTCTTCACTAGCTGCACTATCTCTCGAAGGAAAAATCAACCTTAAGAAGGTTGCTTACGGAAAAAACAAGTTGAAAAACACGAAGCTTCAAATTGAACTTAAAAATGGACTTCTTACAGTCAGCGATTTGTATGCTGATCTTTATAAAGGGTCTCTTGACGGGAGTCTTTCGTATGATATGGCAAAGGATGTTCCTCCATACTCAACGAAACTTGCCATTAAGAATATAGACTTACACGAAATATTAACTACAAACGATCTTTCGGATACTGTTTTTGGTACATTGCAGGCAAATATTGACATGACAGGTGCAGGTATTCAAAAAGAGGTTGCTGTCCAGAATCTTAAGGGTACTGGCTCTATCAATTTGACAGACGTTAAAATGGTTGGCGGGGACAGCCCGAAAGATACCATAATTAAGAAAATACAGGGAAATCCTGCTCTTAGTCTTCTACTGCCAGGTATTAAAAACATGAAAACCGAGGAAAAGAAACCAGAAGAAAAAGAAACAAAGTTTAAAGATGTTATTTGTGAACTAAAGGCTGAAAATGGAGTTGCTACGCTTTCAAAGTGTTCTATGGGATCTGAAGATGTAGATATCGATGCAGCTGGTAATATAAGATTAACAGACCTTGGTTGCGATTTAAAAGGTAAAGCCATATTGTCAAATGCATTGACTCTTATGATTGCAGGCAGCAAGGAAAAACTTGAAGAGCTTCCTTTGCCTCTTACTGATAAAGGTGAATTGATTTTACCGGTTGTAGTCGGCGGGCAAATTCCAAACCTTAAGTTTTTACCTGATATTGGAGAGCTAGTCAAGATGGCTACTCAGGGACAGCTTAAAGGTAAACTGGGTGATTTGCTTGGCGGCAAAAAGAAAGGCGACGGAACTGGCAAAGGAAAAGGCGATAAGCTTTCCGGTATTCAGTCTTTACTTCCTGGTGGACAGCCCGATTCCGGCGACAGTAAAAAGAGCGACAGCAGCCCGGCCGCTCCTTTGATGGATATGCTTGGCGGAGGATCTTCCAAAGGGAGTACATCTTCCCAGGCAGCACCTGCCGGATCACAGCCGCAAAAGAAAAAGTCTACAGGCCTTCCTTTCGGTTTTGGAAACCAGGAAGAAGGAAAGAAAAAACTTTTCCCTTTTTAACTTTGGATTTGGGCAAAAGGCAGTAAAGTATCTGAAATAAGCTTTTTTTGGAGGAAAATGAAACAGTTCGATAAACTTCAGGCTACCAGTTTGTATTGTCCTGGATGCAAGACAGCAATGCCTGTAAGAGAACGTCTTCTTCTGGTTTTACCCGACGGGGAACTTTATGAATACAGGTGTGTTAGGTGCGGGAGTTCCCTGGGCGAAAAGCGGGTTTCATCCGATAAGGGAAAAATCATTTATTGATATACTGATAGCCAATATTTGCAGATTGTGATATACAATTTGCTTGCTATTTTGGTGGTATAAAGTTTTCTGCTGAAAGTTTTTTAGCATTCTAACCTGAAAATACAATTATTAATCATTTTTAAGCGAGGTTATTATTATGACAAGTAAAAGAAAAACAGCCATGATGGATGGGAACGAGGCTGCAGCCTATGTGGCTTTTAGGACAAACGAAGTCTGTGCGATTTATCCTATTACGCCTTCCAGTTCCATGGGTGAACATGCAGACGCATGGTCGGCAAATGGTTTGAGAAACATTTGGAAAACGGTTCCTGTGGTTGCAGAGCTTCAAAGTGAAGGTGGCGCTTCAGGTTCAGTACATGGTGCTCTTCAGGGAGGTGCCCTCACAACGACTTTTACAGCTTCACAGGGGTTGCTTCTTATGATCCCGAACATGTTTAAGATTGCCGGTGAACTCACTTCTACAGTTTTTCATGTTTCAGCAAGAAGTGTTGCTTGCCAGGCCTTATCAATTTTTGGTGATCATAGTGACGTGATGGCTGTTCGCGGAACCGGTTTCGGACTTTTGAGCAGTAATTCAATCCAGGAAGTTATGGACTTTGCTTTGATTTCTCAGGCTGTTACTTTGGAGGCAAGAGTTCCTTTTATTCATTTCTTTGACGGATTCAGAACCAGTCATGAAATAATGAAAGTTGAGTTATTGTCTGAAGACGATATGTATGCAATGATCAGCGAAGATTTGGTTATTGCACATCGTCAAAGAGCAATGAATCCTGAAAAACCTGTTCTGCGAGGGACAAGTCAGAATCCCGATGTTTTCTTTCAGGCTAGGGAAACGGTTAATCCTTATTATTCAGCGACACCAGGTATAGTTCAAAAAGCAATGGATAAATTTGCCGGCATTACAGGACGTCAATATAAATTGTTTGATTATGTAGGAGACCCGAAGGCAGAAAAAATAATTGTGCAAATGGGATCCGGTGCAGAAGTAGCGGATGAGACAGTTGAGTACCTTGTTAATAAAGGTGAAAAAGTTGGTCTTGTTAAAGTAAGATTGTATCGTCCTTTCAGTGGTGAGCATTTTGTGAATGCTTTGCCTGAAACTGTTAAATCAGTTGCAGTTCTAGACAGGACAAAAGAACCGGGAAGTTTGGGTGAACCTCTTTATCTTGATTGTTGTACAGCTTTAAGCGAAGCAGGCAGAGATATTAAGGTAACAGGCGGGCGTTATGGTCTTTCGAGCAAGGAATATACTCCGGCAATGGTAAAAGGTGTTTTTGATGAATTATCAAAAGACAGTTCCAAAAAGCATTTTACTGTAGGAATCAAGGATGACGTAAGCAATCTAAGTATTAATTATGATAGTTCTTTCGATATTGAATCAAAGGACACAGTTCGCTGTATGTTTTATGGCCTGGGATCGGACGGAACAGTAAGCGCAAACAAAAACAGCATCAAAATTATAGGTGAAGATACAGACAACTTTGCCCAGGGCTATTTTGTTTATGACTCTAAAAAGGCCGGAGCAATTACGGTTTCACACCTTCGTTTCGGGCCTATGCAGATTCGTCAGACATGCCTGATAAATTCAGCTAACTTTGTTGGGTGTCATCAGGCTGTTTTTATGGAAAAATATGATGTGCTTGCAAAAGCGGCTGAAGGCGCTGTTTTTCTTTTAAATACTCAACATGGTCCGGATGATGTTTGGGATACTCTTCCTAAAAGTGTGCAGCAGACAATTATTGATAAAAAGCTTAAGTTTTATGTCATTGATGCTTACAAAGTAGCTAAAAAGACGGGTATGGGTGTCCGCATAAATACTATTATGCAGACCTGTTTCTTTGCTATTTCGGGTATTCTGCCTAGAGAACAGGCGATTCAAGCAATTAAAAAAGCTATTAAGAAAGCTTACGGCACAAAAGGCGAACAGGTAGTCAAAAAGAATTTTGAAGCTGTTGACCAGTCGATAGCTCATTTAAATGAGGTTAATTATCCGCAGAAAGTTACAAGTTCTTTTGAAATGCCTCCGGTTGTTTCAAATGAGGCGCCTGAGTTTGTTAAAGAGGTAACGGCAACTATTATGCGTGGTCAGGGAGATGAACTTCCTGTATCAAAAATGCCGCCAGACGGAACTTATCCAACCGCTACAACACAGTGGGAAAAAAGGAACATTGCTCTTGAAATTCCGGTATGGGAGCCTGACGTTTGTATTCAGTGTGCAAAATGCAGCGCGATTTGTCCTCATGCCGCAATAAGAGTTAAAGCATATAGTCCTGACTGTTTAAAGAATGCGCCGAAAACCTTCAAGTCTGTTGATGCCAAAGGCGGGCCGGATTTTAAGGACCTGAAATGGACAGTACAGGTTGCTCCTGAGGATTGTACAGGTTGCGGGTTGTGTGTCCACGTATGTCCTGGCAAAGACAAGCAGAACCCGTCAAGAAAAGCCATAAATATGTCTCCTCAGCCCCCTGTACGGTTTTCTGAAAGAGATAATTTCAAGTTCTTTTTGGATCTTCCGGAATTTGACAGGACCAAGCTTAACCGTGCCAGTATTAAAGGATCTCAGCTAATGCGTCCCCTGTTTGAATATTCTGGTGCTTGTGCCGGTTGTGGCGAAACTCCTTATGTAAAACTTCTTACTCAGTTGTTCGGAGACAGGGCATTGATTGCTAACGCAACGGGTTGTTCTTCAATTTATGGAGGAAACCTGCCAACAACTCCTTATGCTGTCAATGATACCGGCCAGGGCCCTGCATGGAATAACAGCTTATTTGAGGATGCTGCTGAAGTAGGCTACGGACTCAGGTTGGCTGTTGATAAGCATACTGAGCAGGCCGCAGAACTGGTTCAGTCCCTTGGAAAAGAAATTGGCTCTGATCTTGTTGAATCTATTATGGATGCCAAACAAGTGGATGAAGTTGATATTGCTGCACAGCGTGAGCGTGTAGAGAAGCTGAAAGCAAATCTAAAAGGAAATAAAAGTTCTGAGGCTAAACAGCTTTTAAGTTTGGTTGATGATTTGGTTAAAAGATCTGTCTGGATCATAGGCGGTGACGGATGGGCCTATGATATTGGTTATGGCGGTCTGGACCACGTTTTGGCTTCGGGTAGAAATGTCAATATACTGGTTGTAGATACTGAAGTATATTCAAATACCGGAGGACAGTGTTCGAAGGCAACGCCCCGGGGTGCAATAGCAAAGTTTGCTGCAGCAGGGAAGCCCCTTCCTAAGAAAGACCTGTGCATGATTGCAATGACGTATCAGAATATTTACGTTGCTCGAGTTGCAATCGGAGCAAATGATAATCATACTGCAAGAGCTTTTGTTGAGGCAGAGGCATATAATGGTCCAAGTCTTATTGTTGCATATTCTCATTGTATTGCTCATGGAATTAATATGGGAACTGCAACCGATCAGCAGAAAGCAGCTGTGGCTACCGGTTACTGGCCGTTGATGAGGTTCAATCCTGACAAGATTGCACAGGGTGAAAATCCGCTTACTCTGGATTCAAAAGCACCGACTATGGCTTTGGAGGATTATATTTATAAAGAAAACAGGTACCTCATGCTTACAAAAACTAAACCTGAAGTTGCTAAACAGCTTTTAAAACTGGCACAGGAAGATGTTGCTGCTCGTTGGAAACTGTATGAGCAAATGGCTAAATTTGATTATAGTAAGTAAAGTTAAAAGTTAAAAAAATCTCCCGAATCTAATGATCCGGGAGATTTTTTTCGTTAATGATTTTATGCTACTGCCGTTTGGGTTTGCCAAAACATCTGAATACAAACTGTTTTGCTAATATATGAGAAACTTTTTCAGGTGCATCTTCAGGTATCATGCCAGTTTCAGTAACTGAAGCAGGCAATTGTTTTTTCCAAACAACTTTTCCTTTTTTCTTGTCAGTAACAGATATTTCAGCAGTAACTTCGGCGTATGGCTGTTTAACTGCAGCATCAACAATTATACCTGTAACGCCACCTGTTATCTGGTCTACAGGATCATCTTCAAGATATCTGTACTTCAGAATAATAATTTTTACTAACAGGTCAGATTCGGCTGGGTCATTTTTTATTTGAAAATTTTCGGTGCGTCTTTGAGCCATATATTTTTCAACTGCTTTTTTAAGGATTTCCGGGGAAAGTAAATTTTCTCCGCTTTCATTATTTACCGGTCCTATGTAAACAGTAACCAGATTATTGTTCTGAGTGCGTGAGTAGAGGTTTTTTACACGGCGAAAAGGCCGTGCCGATACAGGTGTAATAGAAAAAGCTATTAGCAAACCTGCTAGGATTAAAACTGTAGAAAATCGAAAAAATTTCATCAAAGACTCCCTTTTTGTTGAATTTTATGTTACCTGTTTAGTGTAATGTGAAAAATGCGATGAAATAAAGCTATATTTTTATCGTATTATGAACTTTTATTTGTATTAAACAAGATCAGGCTTTTTTATATGCGACATTATTCAGATCATTATTCTCAAAAAGCAAAAAAAGAAGGTTACAAGGCAAGGTCAGTTTATAAATTGCAGGAAATGGATCGTCGCTACAAGATCTTGCGTCGAAATAATACTGTATTGGATCTTGGCAGTTATCCCGGTTCCTGGACACAATATGCATCCGCTGTCGTTGGACCTAAAGTGACCATTGTCTCTGTAGACATCAAAGAAATGCGATTGCCGGAATTAAAAAATATTATTTTTTTTCCAGCAGATATTTTTTCTCTGAATTCACAGGATTTACTTCATGGAAAAAAGGCTTTTGATGTTGTTTTAAGTGATATGGCCCCGACTACGACAGGGTTTAAAGATGTTGACAGGGTTGCTTCTTTAAGGTTGTGTGAAAAGGCTTTTGACCTTACTTTCCCGATCTTAAAGACTAATGGCAATTTTATTTGCAAGGTTCTTCAGGGAGAGGATACAGTAAGCTGGGTTAGGACGATAAAACCCTTTTTTATGTTTTCTAAACTTTATAAACCTGAGTGGTCAAGGGCTATGAGTACTGAAGTATTTTTTGTTGCAACGGGAAAAAAATCTTGACTCGTGACAGTTTATCTATAAAATGAACGCGTTTTGCAGGAATTAGTGTGTAATAATCGGGGCGTGGGCCCCTTAAGGAGTGTATTAAGATGAAAACGATGCGCATGGGCCTTCTAGGCAAGAAGATTGGGATGACCCGTATTTTCAAAGAGAACGTAACTATTCCTATAACGGTTATTGAAACCGGGCCTTGTGCTGTTACAAAAAAGAAGAGTCCGGATAAAGATGGTTATGGTGCAATACAGATAGGTTTTGATGAGTGTTCTGAAAAGAAAATGACAAAACCTGTTGCCGGACAATTTCAGAAATCCAAGGTTTCTCCTCGCCGTGTTTTAAATGAGATTCGTTTGAGTGAAGATGAACTTGCAAAATATGCAATTGGACAGGAAATCAAGGTGGATAGTGTTTTTTCTGCAGGCGATATCATAGATGTTGTTGGGACTTCAAAGGGAAGTGGTTTTACAGGTGTTATCAAGAGGCATAACTTCAAGAGTTTTAAGGAAACCCATGGTACTCACGAGGTTAAACGACACGGTGGTTCGATTGGTGCTGCATTTCCACAGCACGTGTTGAAAGGAACCCGTATGGCAGGACAGCACGGGAACTCAAGAACAACACTGCAAAACCTCGAGATTGTTGAAGTCAGACCTGATGAAAATCTGCTTTTTGTAAAAGGAAGTATTCCCGGAGCAAAAGGTGGATACGTAATGGTAAAAAAAGCTGTTAAACTGTAAGTATGTTTTTGTGTAGTTAGTTCAATAACAGTCTGGATTTGAGTTTTTTCCTTTGCACATGAGCCCTGTCTTATTATATACTTTCATAGGTGTGTTTACAGGTTGTTTGTCTCTTTTTTTAACTTAGACCGAGAGTGTTATTCTTGAAAATACTTGTTATTAATTCGGGTAGTTCATCCCTTAAGTTTACCCTTTTTGAAATGGAAAACGAGACCAGACTTGCTCATGGTATGGCCGAAAGAATAGGTCAATCCGGCTCTTCGTTTCACTTCACTGCAAATGGTGGCGGATCTCATACTATTGAAGTGGAGAATCTTAATTATCGTACGTCATTGGCATTGGTTATTAAGTATTTGCTTGATCCAAAGTTTGGAGTAATCAAGGATATTGCTGAAATAAGTGCAGTTGGGCATCGTATTGTTCATGGTGGCGAACATGTATCGGCGCCGATTGTACTTGATAGTAAAACCAAATCAATTATTAAAGAGTGTTTTGAATTAGCCCCCCTTCATAATCCTCCCAATTTACAAGGTATAGTTGCAGCAGAAGATATAATGCCTGGGGTTCCTCAGATAGGAGTATTTGATACAGCATTTTTTCAGAGCATTCCTCAGCATGCTTTTCTTTATGCGATTCCATATGAGATGTACAAACGGGATGCAGTAAGGCGATATGGGTTTCATGGTACGAGTCATAAGTACGTATCCATTAAGGCGTCCGGGTTTCTTGATGAACCGAAAGAGTTTCAAAAAATCATAACTTGCCATCTTGGTAACGGTTGCAGTATTTCGGCAATAAAAGGAGGGAAACCTCTTGATACCAGCATGGGTCTGACACCTTTAGAAGGTCTTGTTATGGGAACAAGATGCGGTGATATTGATCCGGCGATTGTTGTTTATCTTATGAATGAAGAACATCTTTCTTCAGAGGAAATATACGAAATTCTTAATAAAAAAAGTGGGTTGCTGGGTATCTCAGGTTTGACCAGTGATTTCAGAGATATACTAAATGAAGCGGATAAAGGCAATAAGCGTGCTTTGCTGGCTTTAAGAATATTCAGTTACCGTTTAAAGAAATATATTGGTTCTTATTACACTGTTCTTGGCGGACTTGATGCATTGGTTTTTACTGCCGGTATCGGTGAACATTCAGCACATCTAAGAGCCGATGTTTGTAATAAGCTGGAATGTATAGGCATTAGTATAGATTCAGAGGCTAACAGGAATAGTGAGTGTGTAATTTCTGATTCAAAAAGTAAAGTTAAGGTTTTAGTAATTCCTACAAATGAAGAGCTTATGATTGCACGCGATACACTTGCAGTAGTACAGGCTCAATAAGGTGGAGAGTAATAATGAGCGGATTAATAAAGGAAATCAAGGACAAGATTCGGGGCAAGGGTCTTCGTATTCTTCTTCCTGAATCTGAAGATGAACGTGTTTTAAATGCTACAAGCATTCTTTTGAATGAAGATTTGGCTAAAGTTACTTTGCTGGGTGATAAAGACAATATTAATAAAAAAGCAAAAGATCTTGGCCTTTCAATACAAAAGGCAACAATAGTTTCTCCTGAAACATTTGCTGATTTTGAGGCCTATCTGGATGTATTTGCCGTGCCTTTTGAAAAAAAGGGTATAAGCAGAAAGCAGTGCCGTAAAAAATTACTTTCTCCTATGTTTTTTGGCGGTATGATGTTGAAACAGAAGGATGTTGACGGTCTGGTTGCCGGATGCGTAACTTCCACTGCGGATGTTCTTAGAGGGTTACTAAGAACAGTTGGAATTGCCGAAGGAATAAAAACTGTATCCAGTTTTTTTATTATGGTTCTTCCAGAAAATAAATTTGGCGAAAACGGGATTCTTTTTTATGCTGATGGCGCAGTTGTTCCTGATCCAACCAGCGAACAGTTGGCGGATATTGCAGTATCAACATCCAGGATATTTCAAAAGATAATGGATAAAGAGCCACGAACAGCTTTACTTTCTTTTTCGACAAAAGGCAGTGCCAACCATCCGCTTGTAAGAAAGGTTGCGGATGCGCTTGAATATGCTCGTCAAAAGGATCCATCACTAAAGATTGATGGAGAGCTTCAGGCAGATTCAGCAATCGTACTAAAGGTTGCACGCAGAAAGGTAAAAACAGATAGTGATGTTGCCGGAAAAGCAAACGTTTTAATCTTTCCTGATCTTAATTCCGGAAATATATGTTACAAGCTTACGCAAAGGCTGGCTAATGCAGCGGCATTTGGTCCGGTGCTTCAGGGATTGGCTCGACCTGCCAGCGATTTATCAAGGGGTTGTAATGCTTATGATATTGTAGATATCAGCTGTATAGTGGCCCTTGAAGCGCTAATGAGTCAATAAGCTTTTTTCCAGTTTTATTTGTACAAGTTTTAAGAGTTCGTTTGAAATGGTCATTAATTTCTGATTTAGTTTCCATAATTAACAATTTAAAGTTCAAAATTTAATATTGTTGTATTTAGAATTTTTAAAATTCCCCCTTTATTTTATAAAACAGGATTACAAAATTATTATCGTTATAAATTCTGGTAAGAAAAAGAAAATGAAGAAAAGAATACAAATCAAAAGAATTGGCAAGTCAGAGAGCGAGAAAAGACAAAACAAATTAAAAGGTGTTATTTTCTTTTACTGAAAATACATCCGCAGTAATTCTGCCTGTAAAGTTTAAATTTATGAGAAAGCTTGAGGCTTTCTTTGAACCCTTCTTTCTTTTTCAGGTTTTCTTCAATAAATGGTATGTTGCCGTATTTCAAAGAAGCTTCTTTCCCAAGTCTGTTAATCAATGTTGCGTCTTTATGAGGGCTGATTGTCCACACGGTGGAGAATGCGCTGTAGTTTCCATCAAGTGCTTTTTTTGCTGTAAGTTCAAGCCTTATACGAAAACAGATTTCACAGCGTTTCCCTCTTTCAGGCTCATTTTCATAACCTTTTACAGATTTTATCCATTCGTCGGGATTGTATTTATCAGAAATAAACTGCCATTTCATTTTTTTTGAAAGTTTTTCAGTTTCTTCCAGACGAATCCGGTATTCCTCTTCCGGATGGATATTTGAATTTGAAAAGAAAACAACAGGCATAAGTCCAGTGTTTTTGGCAAGTCGGGGAACACCTGCTGTTGCGTCCGGTGCACAGCATACATGTATTAGTATCTTGGTTTTGTTGTCTGATAATGATTTCAACTAATATTCTTCCAGGTCGTTAGCATATTCCAATTATACTAAGATAACATATATCGTCGAATCTGTCCTTTTATAACTAGCTTTGTATTGACATCAAAATGGCATTGGAGTAATTTTCGTTTTATAACAATACTATGCAAACGGGAGTTAATAAATGTGGAATTATTCAGATAAGGTACTTGATCATTTCCTTCATCCTAGAAACATGGGACATATTGAAAATCCGGATGCTGTTGGGGAAATTGGGAATATTGCATGTGGCGATGCTTTGCGGCTTTCAATGAAAATTGATGATAAAGAGCGTATTATCGATGCGAAGTTTGAAACATTTGGCTGTGCCAGTGCAATAGCTTCTTCTTCAGCTTTGACTGAACTGGTAAAAGGAAAAACAATAGATGAAGCATTGAAAATCTCAAATGATGATATAGCTGATTATTTAGATGGTTTGCCCGGAGAAAAAATGCATTGTTCCGTTATGGGACAGGAAGCCCTTGAAAAAGCAATAGCTTTATACAAAGGCGAGGAAGTTGTTGATTCTGAGCATGATCATGATGAAAAAATCATATGCAAATGTTTTGGTGTTACTGATTTAAAGATTGCAAGGGTTGTTCGTGAGCATAATTTGCATACAGCCGAAGAGGTTACTCATTATTGCAAGGCAGGCGGTGGCTGTGGACAGTGTATCCAGGATATTGAGAATATTATTGGAGAGGTCTGGGGAAAAGAAAAGGAAAAGGCACAGGCAGCAGATGCACGCAATATGAAAAAAGAACCTATGACAAATATTATAAAAATGCAGCTGGTTATGGAAACAATAGAGAAAGAAATACGTCCAATGCTTAAGTCACATGGGGGCGATATTGATTTGATTGATGTTATTGGAGACCATGTTAAGGTTTCTCTAAGGGGTGCATGTTCTGAGTGTGTATCTTCGGGCGCAACATTGAAAATGTTTGTTGAAGAAAAACTTCGTGAATTTGTCCATAAGGGAATAGTGGTAGAGGAGATAAAAGATTGAAAAAAGTTATTTATATGGATAATAACGCTACAACACAGGTAGATGAACGTGTGCTCGATGCAATGAAGCCTTTCTTTTGTGAGAAATACGGAAATCCGTCCAGTATGCATACTTTTGGAGGCAGAGTTGGAAGCGATATTGTAAAAGCTCGGGAACAGGTTGCTGATCTTATAGGAGCCAGACCGGATGAAATTATTTTTACAAGCTGTGGAACAGAAAGCGATAATGCGGCAATAAATTCGGCATTACTTTCATTTCCTGAAAAACGTCATATCGTTACAACACGTGTCGAACATCCATCTGTTTTAAGTTTTTGCAAAAATTTTGAAAACAGAGGATATGTGGTAACGTATTTATCTGTTGATGATAAAGGCAATCTGGATATTGAAGAACTTAAAAATTCAATAAAAGATGATACGGCAATTGTAAGCATTATGGCGGCAAATAATGAAACCGGTGTTATCTTTCCATTTGAAGAAATTGCAGCTATCGTAAATGAAAAAGGCAGCCTGTTCCATACAGATGCTGTTCAGTTTGTTGGTAAACTTCCGCTCAACATGAAAGATAGTAATGTTGATATGTTGAGTCTTTCCGGTCATAAATTTCATGCCCCTAAGGGCGTTGGTGCCCTTTATATAAGAAAAGGAACTCGTTTCAGGTCTTTTATGATAGGCGGACATCAGGAAAAAGGACGGCGGGCTGGCACAGAAAATGTTCCTTTAATTGTTGGTCTTGGAAAGGCATGTGAACTGGCTTCTATTCATGTGGAAGAAGATCAGGATCGTGTGAAATCCTTGCGTGACAGGCTTGAAAAAGGCTTGCTTGAAAAATCTCCTGATGCACGCGTAAATGGGAATCATAACAGCAGGCTTTCAAACACAAGTAATATAAGTTTTGAATATATTGAAGGAGAAGCAATTCTTCTTCTTCTTGATCAAAAAGGCATTGCTGCATCTTCAGGTTCTGCCTGTACTTCCGGTTCTTTGGAACCGTCTCATGTTTTAAGGGCTATGGGTGTACCTTTTACTGCTGCGCATGGGTCTGTTAGGTTTAGTCTCAGCCGTTTTAACTCTGATGAAGATGTGGACTATGTCCTGGAAAATGTTCCCCCGGTGATAAATCGTCTTAGAGAAATCTCTCCTTTTGGAAAAGAATCTAAAGACTAGTAAATATTTATTTTGCATTCTTATGTTGCATTTCTAGCCATTCTTTCCATGCATCTGGGTTTGAACCCTGGTTTTGATGGGTAATCCCTATAAGTGCCAGGAGTGCATTTTCACGAACTTCTTTATCCGGATCTTCAAGTCGCTGAATAAGAGGTTCAATGGCTTCATTTTCGCCAAAAAGACCAAGTGTTAAAACTGCGTGAGTTCGTATCTTTGGATTCAGATTCTTTAGAAGATTTATCAGGGCAGGAACGGCTTCAGTATCTTTTTCCGGATTTAGTCCACCGACTGCTTTTAGAATGCTTTCTGTATCCGCTTTTTTATCAGAAAGTATTGATAATATTACCGGAAGCCTGGACAACTCTCCGAATCGTGAAAGAGCTTCGGATGCGTATGTAGAAACAGTTTTGTTTGAATCACTTAAAAGCTTTATTAGCACATCTATCCCTTTTGGATTGCGTATTTCCCCAAGTACTGTTGCCAGATTAGATCTAACCTCAGGCGAAGGATCATGGGCAAGTTTTATTAATGAATCAAGTGAATCAGGGTTTTTAAGAAGACCCAGTGCAAGGACAGCACTAGCGCGCACTTTTGCGTTTGTGTCTTGTAATGAAACAATTAAAAAAGGAATTGCGTCACTGCGTTCAAGCCAGCCAAGCGCGAGAACAATATTGTTTCGTACTTCGGCATTAGGATCGTTTAATTTCTCCTTAAGAGGTTCAAATGCTCTTTTATCTTTAAGCAGCCCCAAGAGAATTGCTGCATTGCTTCTTACAAGACTGTTTTTATCTTTTAACGCATTCAACGTCATTCTGAAGCTTTTTTCAGCTATTTGTCCCTTGAGATTTCGGCCCCGTATTTTTTTGTTTAATGCAACAATAGCTTTTGCCCTGACAAATGGATCCGGATCTTCTAAAACACGAAACAGAGGGTCTTCTGACAAGCGGCTTAAAAGAACTTCTCTTTCTTTTCTGGCTGAAATTAGTTCAGTATTTGCGTCTTCCAGAATCCTTAAGTGTCTTTTGCGAGCTGATTCATTTTGATATAAAAGAGATCCCACAGATACTAAAATAATAAAAATAGCAATTGATGAAATAATAACAGCATGGCGGTGATGTTTTATCTTTTTTGCGAGTTTTTCAATAGTACTCACAGGTTTTGCCAGAATTGGCTCGTCATTTTGAAATCGTTTTATATCATTGTAGAATTCCGCAGCTGTTATATAGCGTCGTTCAGGGTTCTTTTCCATTGCTTTGAAAATTATTGTTTCAACATCTCTAGGTATTTTTCTATCAATTTTGCGTGGAGGAACGGGATCTTCTTCTACAACTTTTTTCATTACTGCCATATTTGATTCGGCCTTGAAAGGCAATATGCCTGTCACCATCTGATAAAGAATAACGCCCATTGAGTAAATATCAGTCCTTCTGTCTGCAGGGTTGTCAGGATTTGCTTCAACCTGTTCCGGGGACATGTAAGAAGGAGTTCCCATAATTGTGCCATCAACAGTAAGGACAGTGGATTCTTCGGTTTTTGCAAGTCCGAAGTCGGTTATTAAAATGTGTTTTTCCTTATCAATCATTATGTTGGATGGTTTTATGTCTCTATGGATTACTCCGTGTTCGTGAGCATGATGGATTCCGTCAGCTACACGTTGGATAATTTTCATTGCTTTTTTTAAGGTTACACCTTCTTCACGAAGAAGTTCTTCCAAGGTTATTCCTTCAATATATTCCATTGCAAAATAGTGGATATCATCGTTTTCGCCAATTTCATAAATTGTAGCAATATTGGGATGGTGTACAGATGCGGCAGCTTCAGCTTCAATCTGAAACCTTTTGATGAATGTTTTATCCTGGGCAAGTTGGTGAGGCAGAACTTTTATAGCAACGCGACGATGGAGTTCAGGCTGCAGGGCTTCGTACACGACGCCCATGGAACCATGTCCGATTTCGCGAAGAATCTGGTATTGCGCGAAGGTTTTTCCAATCAGGTTATTATTCAACTTTCAGAATTCCGACAGTAATATCATCTTTTGAGGTTGAATTACAAATGTAATTGTAAATATCCTTATAAAGGGTTTCAAGTATCGTTTTACTTTTAACATCTTTTATAGTATCAAGAGATTTTTTTACCGATTGGCAAATTCCTTCTCTGCCGAATTCTTCATTATTTGAGTTAGAAGATTCTTCTACACCATCCGTATAGAAAACAAGTATATCTTCCGGGTTTAGTGAAACGGTTGCTTCTTCAAGAACTTCAGGATTTGTCCAATCTGAGATGCCAAGAACCATCCCTTTGGGTTTTATAAAATCGAATTCGTTCAGTTTTTTCTTATAATGAAGAAGGGGAAGGTGTCCCGCTCTTGCAAAAGAAAGAGTTTTGTCTTTTATGTTTAATATCGCAAATGTTGAGCTTATAAACATGTCCTGCTTGATATCTTTTATTATAGTTTTGTTGACTTGATATAAAATTGATGAAGGAGAAAAATTCTGTAATGCCATTGCGTGCAGCGTGGAGCGGAACATAGCCATCACTATAGCTCCAGGTATTCCTTTTCCGCTGACATCAGCTATTACTATACCTAAGTGGTTGTCATCCAGGTGAAAGCAGTCGTAATAATCTCCGCCAATTTCTTCAGCTTCTACTGTTCGGAAAGCTATGTCAAAGCCTTCTATAATAGGAAATTCTTTTGGCAGAAGGATCTCCTGTATTTCTTTTGCTATTGCAAGTTCACGTTTGATTCTTTCTTGTTCCTGCAGATTTTTGTACAGGCGTACATTTTCAATAGTCATAGCAGTTTGATCGGCAATGGCCGTAAATAGTTTCAGATCTTCTTCATCAAACTGTCCTGGTGAAGAAAGGACATCAGCATAAAGGATACCTTCAGTTATGCCTTTTATTTGAAGGGGAACACACATCGCCGACTTGATTCCATAAATATGAACGCTGTCAGAATCAGCAAATTCCGGCTCAGTGGTTGCATCATGACAAAGCAGGCTAACATTTCGAGTCATTACCCTGTCGATGATTGCTTGACTTATTGTGATAGGGGCAAATGGTTTATTGCCTTTTGAAATTTTACGGATAATTTGAGGTTCCAGCTCTTTCGTTGAAGGATTTTTCAACATTAGAATAATTCTTTCGCAAGGTACGGCTTCAGAAATAAAGTCACAAATTCGTTCAAAGAGGGGTTTTTCCTCAAATATTGATTTAACAGCATTTGAAATGCGGCAAAGAATAGCCAGACTTTGATAAGATCTTTTCATGGATTCAAAAGTTGTCTTGCTGAAATCCATATCGAAAAATGTAGTACCACCTACAGTTGAACGCACATTGATTTCACATGAAGGTATCGGAGTTTCAGTTGGAATCATCGTTACCTGTTCCCGTGAATCTTCTTTTTGTGCAGTTGGTGGATGATCTTCTTTCCAGGTAATCCGTATTTGTACATTACAAATGCGGATAATATCTCCATTTTCAAGGACATGTTCTGTAACAGGCATATTGTTTACGTAGGTTCCGTTTGAACTGCCTAGATCTTTGATTGAAAATCGATTGTCCTGAAGGGCAATTATTGCGTGATTTCTCGAGACTTTTTTGTTTTCAAGAACAATATCATTTGTGCTGTCGCGACCGATAGTGATAGTTGAGTTTTCTGTAGAGATATCTTTGTTTTCTGTCGAACCATTAAGGATGGTAAGTTTCATAGATAAAGTCCTGTTTGTAAGATATTTAATTTTATAATATAACAAAAAGAGTTTTATTTAAAGAAGGAAGCATATAGATATGAATGTTTCTTGGAAATGGGTGTTGATTCTTAGCATTTACCTTCTTGGATTGTTTGCTTTTCTTCCAATAGCTCCCAATATAATTAAATGGTTAAAGTCGGTTCTTGAACCTGAAAGTTTTTCATATATTACCGGTTTGTTTTTTTTCTTAAGTATTTTGTTGCCTGCGGTATATTTTCTTTTAAGGAAACATCGCAAATACAAAAGCAAATCTTTTTTGGCCCTTTTTTTATACGTTTTGATTATACTCGCGATTTTTCTATTACTTCGTCCTTCTTCAGTTGAAAAGGTGCATATCTTTGAATACGGAATTTTGTCGTATCTGTTGATTCAGTTCTTTTCATCAATGAGATTCACTTCTAAGAAGAGTATTTTTTTTGCAGTATTACCTTTTCAAGTGGCAGTTGCTTTCAGTGACGAAATAGTTCAGGGTGTTTTGCCTAACAGGTTTTATGATGTACGGGATATTTGGATGAATGTGTTAGCGGGTATGGGAATACTGCTGGTATGGTTGATATTGGACAAGAAGCTTGTATCTAAAGCCATAGAAGAATGATCTTTTAGTTACCCTGTTTTTTTGCAATAAGTTGCGGTGAATTACAGGTTTCCTGCAAATTCTGGATTTAATCCAGCCTGCGGTTTAAGAAACCACGATCATAACTAATCCTGCAAACATAACTGTTGCACCGACTATTCGTTTTGAAAATTGCCTTTCCCCAAAAAGCCAGTGTCCGTAAAGAACACCGAAAAGGAGGCTTGTTCTCTTAACAGATATCATAAGAGAAACATCTACAAGCTGAACTGCCTGAAAATGACAGAGAATAGACAACCCAAAAGCGAAACCAATCAGACAATAAAGAACCGGATTTTTGAAGAAAGGTTTTATCTCCCCTTTCATGCGTATTAGGCTAATAGGAAAAAGGCATATTGTTAAAAAGCCGAAATAAACGGTTCCAAAGAAAACAGGACTTGATCTAAGGACGCAGAGCTTTCCCAGGCTGGCAGTCAAACTATATATAAAAGCAACAATAAGCATGAGCCTCGAACCTCTTTCTCTGAACATAGCTTTAACAGGCTCCAGTATGCCTTTTTTTGCAAGGTCAATATTTAACAGGTAACTTCCCGTTGATACCAGAAGGACACCGGTTAAAGCAGTTATATTTGGCAATTCACCGAGAAAAAAAACGAAGTTATTAGAAGAAAGACTGGGGTAAATGCAAGAAAAGGTAATGTTAGTGAAAGCGGAGAGGTGCGTATGGCATGGATGTAAATATGATATGCGGTTAGTTCAAAAGGTGCCATTATAAAAAAAACCGGCCAAAAATTGGTTTGAACAATAGGTGTGGTTTCTCTAAAAAAAAATAGGATTAAAAGAGGAAGGGCATAGCCAAACCTGATCCAGGCAATAACAGGTTCAGGGTGCTTCTTCATAGCTTTTTTTGAGATTGCATCTGTTGTAGCCAAAAAGAAACCGCAAGACAGAGCTAGAAAAAACCAGAGCACAATAAATACCTTTCGTTATTAGCCTTTATTTCGTAAATAATAATTGAAATTTTACACGTTTTTCTTTAATATTAAATATGAAAAACCGGCAGTTCGCAAACTGTTGGTGAATAAACATGGTTGATGGATCCCGATACAGTGCAGAATGACGAATTGCAACAAAATGTGTCTCCTGAAATACTTTCATTGGCTGGCGAGTATCTAAACAAGCTTGGCTTTTCAATAAGGACAGTTCGTTTTTATACGCTTGCTCATCCTATTTCCCGAAAGTCAATTAAAGAATCGTTTGATATACTCTCAAAAATTTTCACAAAGATGGAATCAGTTCCTATACATATATCAGATGAAAAGCTTTTTGTGTTTGGTAATCGGCTGGAACAATCGAATCCAAAGGTTATACATATTATAGATAT
>JAVCCS010000088.1 GCA_030765365.1 Candidatus Theseobacter exili | reverse complement strand
TTACCGGTTGTCCAATAGCTTCAGAATTTTTCCATTCAGTTATTATTTGCGCTGAAGGGTTAAGATATTCAATAAATCCTTTTGAATCTGTTGTGATAACAGCTTCACTAACACAGTTTAAAATTGTAGATAGCGTTTTTTTACTTAGATGGAATATCTTATCAGCATCGCGCTTTTTATTAATAATAACTAGTTTATTTTGCCGTATTATGCAAAATAATAATCCGGCAATAACAATTAGGAGTACAATAAACATATAAGTCATTTTTGTCTGTTCTCCAAAATCGGCTGTTTTTACGTTTCAGGATTAAATGATAACATGTTTCAAAAATTTTTAACAGAATAAATGTTGATAAGGCAATTTGATTAAGAGATTTACGCACTGATTACTTGACAAAACTTCAAAGAATCACTAACATGAGCAAAATAACTCTAAAAACGGTTTTTTTAGGTGTATATTATTGCTTTTTGAATATTACCCATCCTTTTTGAAACAGGAATGGGTTTTGTTTCTTTTGTATTTAATAGTGTTAGTGAAATAGAGAATAGAAAAAGTAAAAAACATGAGTGTAAAACATAAAAATCCACATACATTCTATATCCCTGTAATGGGTACTGGCTTTACTATTGACGCACCTATAAAGGTTGCTAAATACGGAATCTCATCTGTTATCTCATTGGTTGATGATATTCTGATTGAGCAAATGCGCAAGTACCATAGCGATTTGCATGGTGAGCAATATTCAAAACTGACTAATGATCAGGAAGATGTAAGGGCCCGTCGAATAACGGAATATCTTAACCTGGTGAACTTGATTGTTGAAAAGCAGGCAAAAGAACTTCAATCTTCTCCATTCGAAGAAGGCAGTGAGATAACAAGGTATTATGAAATGCTTCCTGATTCTTCCTTAAAGCAGCTTTATAGCGATATGTTGAAAACTGACAATTTTGAGAAAAAGTGTGAGATCCAGGAAAAACTAAGAGATAGAGCAATCCCGGGAAGGATTGATGTTAACATAATGGCTACGATGGACAGGGATATATACCGTGACGGTAAAAAAATGTCACCAGAATACAGAGATGCAATGTCAGCACTGCGCGGATATGCAAAGAGCAGTCTTTGCTCTTCATCTATTGTTTTTTCTGCAGGATTTAATCCCAGGCTGTACGGTTATATTGCAGAGTTTGATGATTTTTATCCAGATATTAATGGCCATATCAAAAAGAAAGTAATTTTAAAAGTTAGTGAATTCCGGTCTGCTTTGATTCAGGGAAAATTTTTGGCAAAAAAAGGCATATGGGTTTCTGAATACCGAATTGAATCGGGGCTCAATTGCGGTGGGCATGCTTTTGCTTCGGACGGGTATCTTTTGGGTCCGGTTTTGGAGGAATTCAAAAACAAGAGGCATGAACTCGTTGATTCTGTATATTCTGTTTATAAAAAAGCTCTGGAAGCTAAAGACAAAGGTCTGCATGGCAACGATAACATGGTTCCAGACATGGCTGTTACTGTACAAGGCGGAATCAAGACTGCTGTAGAGAATGATTTTCTATTGAAATATTACAAGGTTGATGCTACAGGATGGGGAACGCCTTTTCTTTTGGTCCCGGAAGTTACCTGTGTAGACGATGAAAGTCTTCAGAAATTACTTGCTGCGGACGAAAAGGATGTGTTTTTGAGTAATGCTTCGCCCTTGCGAATTCCTTTTTGGAATTTACACAGTGCACCCAGTGAGGAAAATCGTATTCGTCGTATTAAAGAAAACAAACCAGGCAGTCCTTGTCCAAAAAGCTATTCAGCATTTAACCTTGATTTTACTGATACCCCTATATGTATTGCGTCGAGGGCGTATGTAAATCGGAAACTGAAAGCTTTGGAAACTGAGAATATTTCTGAATCACAGCGTTCCAGTCTTATTCAGGACGTTCTTGACAAGGCCTGTCTTTGTCACGACCTAGCAGGAGGGGTTACCCGGGAATATGGTATTGATCCTAATGCAAAACCTGCAATTTGCTGTGGGCCAAATATTGCACTCTTTTCAAAAATAGTTTCTCTGGAAGAAATGATTGGACATATTTATGGAAGATTATCAATCTCTTCTGAACTTGATTTTCCACATATGTTTATTAGAGAACTTATGCTGTATGTAGAATACCTGATTAACGAATTAGAGAAATTATCCCTCGAGATTTCAACTAAAACACAGGATTATTTCAACAAGTTTAGAGAAAATCTTTTGTCCGGCATCGATTATTACAAACGTTTGGCCGGACAGTTCATTGAAAAACATCAAGATCATTTCCTTGCAGACCTACGAAAATTGCGGGATGAGGTAGAGCGAATTTGCTTGGTGAAAGATGATAAAAACTTGTGTGTATAGAATTCGGATCCTGATTGTCTTTATATGTCTAATATAAAAACAATTCAGTAAATTTTCCAGTTTATACTGCGTTACGTCCCATTGTAATACACTATACTACAGTATTGATGCAGTAGTAGTGCATATCTGAAAACTGAAAAATCGACAGCAATACGGTTCGCGCGGGTTTTTTTTACAGCCTTCAAGGTTGGTTGTTATTATCGATTTTTGTACTTCGGACAAATGCTTGGGCTGAAGTCATAACTATTTTTGTTGGAGCTGTCTTTTGATCTGTTTGTCGTTTTTAAGCCGATCCTTCAAACTTTTACTCCTTCTTTTGCTGGAAGTAATAAATTAATGATTCTCAAACAAATAATAATCTATTAACCGGGAAGAATAAATCTAGTGGATAAGACCGGGTTGACATATGGATTTGTTTGTTGTCAAGACCGTTTCTTCACAGTAAAATCAAACTTTCTTTCGTCATTTCATCAAACAGGAGAATATTCATGAGAGCGGAAATAAAAAGATATTTATTGTATTTATTATTACTAATGTTATTCCCAATGAGTTTTGGATGTGAGTGGGCTGAAGAAGAACATGGAATTGTTGCGCATGGCAGGGTAGAACTGGACGAGATACACATCTCAACAAAAATGGCAGCACAAATCCTCAGCATAGATGTAAAAGAAGGAGACAGGGTTAGTGAGGCGCAGCTATTGGGAACACTGGATCTTTATAATAAAAAGAATAAAGATCTTGAAAGGGCCAGGAAGCTTTTTGAAAAGAATGATATTTCAGATGAAAAATATGAAGAGGCACAGATTTCTTTACGTGATCAGAGTATTATTTCTCCAATAAATGGAATCGTTTTACTTAAAGCAAAATTTGAGGGAGAAACAGTTGTTCCAGGCCAGACAATTGTTAGTGTGGGTAACCTGATGGATGTATATGCAAAAGTATATGTTCCTGAAAAGTTAATCGGTAAACTTAAACTTGGAGCGGCCGGTAAAGTTTCTGTGGATTCTTTCCCAGGCGAGAACTTTTCAGGTAATATTATTTATATCTCTGATTCAGCAGAATTTACTCCGAAGAATGTTCAAACCACAGAGGAAAGAACCAGGCGGATGTACGCGGTGAAAATCAGCCTGGATAATAAAGATCAGAAATTTAAACCCGGAATGGCATGTGATGTAATTTTTAACCAGGATTAGTTAGTTTATGGAAG
>JAVCCS010000107.1 GCA_030765365.1 Candidatus Theseobacter exili | reverse complement strand
AGAACATTAAGGATTTATCTTGATGGAGTGTTACAGTCCTCTATGATTACCACAGGTGGTGATGGTAGATTGAAAAAGTCCAAACGTTTTCGTATCGCTCGTACTAATTTTTATACGCCCTTTAAGGGTATTATTGATGAGGTAGCGGTCTATAACAGGGCGTTAACTCCTCAGGAAATCACTGCCCTGGTTAAGAGATGGGAGAAGGATTAGGGTAATAGATAGGAAAAACAGTTGTTTGTGAATAGAAATTATAAAAGCTAAAGGAGAAAGTTATGATGAACAAGAATTGTTTTAAGATACTGGTTGGTGTAGTATTAGGATTGTTTTTGCTTGGTAGTCCTATTTATGCATCTGAGAATCTCATCAAGAATGGCGGTTTTGAACAGGGGAAGGAATACTTCAACTTCCCCAAAAAAGGAGTAGAAGTTGTATTAGAGAAGCCCCATTCAGGCAAGAGATGCCTGCGGATCCAAGAGGGAGGATTTGGCCGCAAAGGATTTGTTGAGATAAAGCCAGATACCACTTATACCTGTTCTTTCTGGTATAGAACAGATAAAACAAGTCTCAGTTCTTCAGAGCAGAGTTTTACCCCAAAGCAAACCTTTCAGTTTCAGACCGTGATTTATAATAGCGTAGGTAGAAAGATAATAGAAAATTGGCGGACTTTTTTCTATCCCAGTACTCAGTGGAGACAAGTAAAGACATATTTTTATTCCAGGGATAATACCAAAGTTTTCATTCATTTTTCCCCTTGCATCCCTTCTGGTAATCTCCATATAGATGATCTGACTTTCTTTCCAACAACAGATGATGAGTTCAAAGATAACCTGATTGTCAATGGTGAGTTTGAAGAGGAGTTTCCTTACCATTGGTCAGCTTCCCGGGCATGGCGTCCGAAGGGGATACCCGTTCCTCCTGTCCCCGCCTATTTTTTAGATAAGGAAAGCGGCTTTCAAATGGGAAAACAGAGTTTAAGAATGGATTGTAAAGAGAAAGACGGGTTTTCCTTAAAGAGCCAATATTTCCCCGTACGAAATGAAGAAATCTATACCTATAGCCTCTGGATGAAAAGTGATGTTAAAGGGTTCCCTGTAAGAGTTATGTTTTACACCCTGCCTAAGAAGGGTAGAAAACATTTCCACAAAGTGTTAAAGATAGAGCTTGGCTTGAACTGGGAAAAATATGACTTTGAGGTTAATATCCCTGATATAAATCATGGATATTATGAGAAAGCATGTATTCAGCTATCAGCCCCACATTCATATTCTGGCAATTGGGATCCACAGACTCCTGCCGGTAGTCTCTGGATAGATAAGGTGGAAGTATATGAAGTGGAGGAATGAAATTCTACAAAAAAAGGATAAAATAGAAAAATGAAAATCTATATTATGACCGATTTGGAAGGAGTAGCAGGAGTGCTTGATTTTGATAACTGGTGTTCTCCTGATTCAAGATATTATGAGCTGGCAAAAGAATTTCTCACTTTGGAGGTAAATGCTGCAGTAGATGGCTTTTTAAAAGGAGGTGCAACTGAAATAATTGTCGCCGATGGTCACGGGCCTGGTGGCATCAATCCCAAACTTCTTGACCAAAGAGCAAAATTGATGCGTGGTTGGCCAACAGTCTGGCCACTTCTTTTAGATAAGACGTATGATTTTGTTGCCTGTGTTGGTCAGCATGCTAAAGCGGGAACAGAATATGCTCATATTGCCCATACCCAGGACTCAGGTTATTTGGATCTTTCTATTAATGGAATATCTATCGGTGAATTTGGTCAATTTGCAATGTGTGCCAGTGAATTAGAAATACGTTCCATCTTTGCCTCTGGGGATGAAGCGCTTATTAAAGAGGCAAAAACTTTAGTTCCGGGAATCGAAACAGTTGCGGTAAAGAAAGGAACTACACCCGGGAAAGGAGAGGAATGTACCAAACACACATATATCAGAAGAAACAATGCCGCAATTCATATCCATCCAATAAAAGCAAGGCAATTGATTAAAGAGGGTGCATTTAAAGCAATTCAAAGAGCGCATAAGGAAGACTTCGGCATTATTCCTCTAAAATCACCATTTGAAAGAGTGGCTATTTTTCGAGCCGATAATGACAATCCTAAAAGAATTGCGCGTGAAAAACACTCAACCAGTGTCAGTGCTCTATTGAATCTTCCTTTTAAGACTGAACCACTGAAACAAAACACTAAACTATAACATTATCGTGATAGAAGCACGGCCGAATTAATAGGAAATAGAAGAGAAACAAAATATGGAAACAATGGTACTTTCCGCAACAGACGTGTCAAAATGTCTGACCGTAAAAAAAACTATGGAATTAGTTGAATATGTGTTTAGTGAATGGGGAAAAGGTAATATCGTCATGCCTTCAAAAATAACTCTTGATATGGCCAGAAGTGGCTGTGAATCATGGTCAAATGCAATGCCTGCTTACATTGTGCCCTGCAATGCTGCTGGCATAAAATGGATTGGAGGGTATGCTAAAAATATTCAGAAAAAATTACCATATATTATGGGAGTCATAATTTTAACAGATCCAGAAACAGGACAAACACTTGCTTTCATGGACGGAGCTTATATTACCAACATGAGAACAGGCGCTTCTGCTGCTATTTCAGCAAAATATCTTGCAGGAGAAGAGGTTAATACTATCTGCATAGTTGGTACAGGTACTCAAGGTAAAACTTGTGCTTTGTGTCTGAATGAAATATATCCGTCTACAGAAATACGAATAGCTGATATATCAGAAGATAGCAGAAAAAACTTTGTCCATGAAATGTCAAAACAACTGGATATGACGATTATCAATGTTTCATCTGTAGAAGAAGCTGTTCGTGGTTCGGATTTGGTTGTTCTGGTCACTACTGCTACTAAACCATTTATCCGCCAAGAATGGATAAAGCCTGGTGCGACTGTTTTAGCAATGGGGTCATTTCAGCAGATTGAAGATGCCTTTGCCTGTTCAGCGGATAAGATAGTTGTTGATTCCTGGGCACAGGCCTGTCACCGGGGAGAGCTGAAGCAACTGGTGGAATCCGGCAAACTCAACGACGACGATTTTTATTCTGAATTGGGAGATATTGTTATTAATCGTAAAACTGGGCGTGAATCAGTTACAGAACGCATTTTAATGATTCCTGTTGGTTTAGGAGCGCATGATATTTGTATTGCACAGCATGTGTATAAAGTCGCAAGTGAAAAGAAGCTTGGGACAGTGATAAATCTGTAGCGCATAATGCATAAGTTGTGACAAACAGCATCGGAAGAATTCAAACGTCCCGCATGTATAAATGAACCAGTATCTCAAGTCTTTTGTTTTCTCCAAAAGGGAAAAAGGGAACGGGCAACACATCATTACTCTCCTTGGCAGAAAAAGGCTGATCTAATCTGCTCGCTACATCAAGGTCAATAGGAGGAATCATAAGCAAGCGTTTATCCAGATTCGGCACTTTCTCTCTAGCTAACTGCCAGGGTGTTTTGTTCTCCTTGTAAGTATTGGGTCTATGGAGATTAAAGAATAGCTGGTAAGAGTAAGCTTT
>JAVCCS010000186.1 GCA_030765365.1 Candidatus Theseobacter exili | reverse complement strand
TTCATCTCGTCTAAAACCAAAACCTCGTAAGAAACCGCGACCTCTGCCGTAAGCGCCGCGACCAAAGCCCAACCCCCGCCCTCTTCCGGGGACCGGCTTACTGTATCCCGGTGTTGAATATCCTGCACAGAAACCTGCACCTCTTCCTGTCATTCGACCCATTCCCATCGGCCCTGTTCCATTTCCTCCTGGCATGACACACCTCCTTTTTTGTTAATGACAACTATTGTCATATTAAAAGAAAAAAATTATTCTTATTTCTCATCTTTGTTGCATTTCTCACACAGCCCGTAAAACTGAATAAGATGATTCGTTATTTTAAAGTTAAATTTTTTAGAAAGTCCCATTTCTGTCTCATTAAGTAACTTTCTTTCCTTATCTATAAAATCCGTGTAATTAGTAATCTTCCCGCAACAGGTACAAACCAGGTGGTGATGATGATCAGGGCTGTCCGGTCCTTCAGATATTTCATACCTGGCTCGACCATCACCAAAATCAAACTTGTAAACCAGGCCAGTATCAACTAACAATTCAAGTGTTCTATAAATAGTCGTTAACCCTATATTTGGGTAAAGATTGTGAAGCTGATGATAAATATCCTCAGCGCTCAGATGTTCCCTGGTTTTGGTCATTATCTCAAGAACGGCCTCCCTTTGTGCTGTCATTCTATATCCATAACCCCTGATATGACCGTGCCACCAACCGAGTCCGCGGCCCCTTCTACAACCAGACTGCATAATCTTACTCCTTATTGATAATGATTTCCATTATCATGTTATACCTTTGCCCTTTTAATGTCAATAATAAAAAATTCAACATTTCACATGCGTCTGTTATGATATTAATAAAACAACTTTGTGTTGTCCCACGCAAGTACATCTGACATTCGAATATTAGATAAACAGCTCCCGCAATTTTCAATAAGAAGGTTATCAACTTCAAAGGATAATATTATGCAATTAGGAATGATCGGTCTCGGACGAATGGGTATGAACATGGTGCGCAGGCTCTTGCAGGGCGGCCATGAAATAATTGTTTTTAACCGCACTCCGGAAAAAGTTAAAGAAATTGAAAAAGAAGGTGCAATTGCCTCTTCTTCATTGGCAGAACTTGTAAAAAAGCTTGAACCTCCCCGTATCGTATGGCTTATGCTGCCCGTAGGCAAGGTTGTCCATGAGCATCTTCTAAAGCTTAAAGACCTTCTTTCCGAAGGAGACATACTTATTGAAGGCGGCAACAGTAATTATCAAGATGACATAAAAAATGCCGATTTTCTCAAGGATAAAAATATTCACTATATTGATGCAGGTGTATCAGGAGGAATTTGGGGGCTTAAGGTCGGCTACTGCACAATGGTCGGAGGTGATGTTGAACAATTTAAACATATCGAACCAATACTTAAAACCCTTTCTCCTCCGGCAGGTTACATGTATTGCGGATCAACAGGAGCCGGGCACTATGTAAAAATGATTCATAACGGTATTGAATACGGTTTAATGGAAGCATATGGAGAAGGCTTTGAAATACTCAAAGCCTCGCCCTACGCCGAGACCCTTGATCTTCAACAGGTTTCGCATCTCTGGAACCAGGGCAGTGTTGTTCGTTCATGGCTGCTCGAACTTCTTGAAGAAGCTTTTTCCAAAGACAAAGAACTTGCCGAAATCCAGGGTTATGTCGAAGATTCCGGCGAAGCGCGTTTTACAGTAAAAGAAGCTATAGATAACGGTGTTTCGGCTCCGGTAATTGCTCATTCACTTTTTAAACGGTTTCAATCCAGGCAGGGAGATGCGTTTTCAGACAAAGTCGTTGCGGCTTTGAGGAACGAATTTGGAGGACATGCCGTAGCAAAAAAAGGAGAAACCGTAAAAACAAAAAAGGCCGGCGCCGGCAAGATCCAGCATGCGAAATCAGATAAAGAATAATTGGAGCATAAAATGACAGAGGATTTTCAAATAAAAGGCGGCCAGTTATGTATCGAAAAGGTCCCCTTTCCCTGTGGACTCGTTATCTTTGGCGCATCAGGCGACCTGGCCTCAAAAAAAATACTCCCTTCAATTTACAGTTTGTTTGTCAAAAACCTTTTGCCTTCGGGATTTTTTGTTATGGGCTGTGCTCGCACAGAAATGGATGATTCGTCTTTTCGCAGTAAAATCGGAACAATTATTGCCGAAAATACTCAATCAAAAGATCCTGCTTTAACTGATTTTTTAAATATTTGTTATTATTCAAAAATAGATTATAGCGCTCAAGATTCTTATAAAACATTGCTAAAAAAAGTTAAGAACCTTGATAAAAAGCATTCCACAAAAAAGCAGATAATCTTTTTTCTGGCTACGCCGCCTACCGTTTATGAAGATATTTCTATGAACATCCTCTCACAAGAAGAACTATCTGCAATTACCCAGTCTGATTTCTGGCCGCGTTTTGTTTTTGAAAAACCGTTCTGCTGGGATCTTGAAAGTGCTCTTGCATTAAACCATAAACTGCATGAAAAACTTTCGGAAAAGCAGATATACAGAATTGACCATTATTTGGGAAAAGACACTATTCAAAACATCTTAATGTTCAGGTTTGCAAATGCAATCTTTGAACCTATCTGGAACCATCAATATATAGACCATATACAGATAACAGCAGCAGAAACACTTGGCATTGGGCACCGGGCAAGCTATTACGAAAAATCCGGTATCATCAGGGATATGTTTCAAAACCATATCCTCCAAATGACTGCACTTATTGCAATGGAACCACCTCCTTCTTTTGATTCAGATCGAATCCATGATGAAAAAGTCAAAATATTCAGATCCATAAGACCCTTTACCAAAAAGGATATTATGGATCATGTAATCAGAGGCCAGTATTCGAAAGGAACCACCGGTGGCGAACCCGTTGCAGGTTACCGTGAAGAACAAGGTGTTGCCCCGGATTCAACGACCGACACTTTTCTTGCATTAAAATTGCATATAGATAACTGGCGGTGGGAGGGTGTGCCCTTTTATATACGTTCCGGTAAACGCCTGGCGCAAAAAAGCACCCATATCGGTGTGTTTTTTAAGCATTTGCCTCATTCAATTTTTCCGGAACTTACACCTGAAGATTTGGTTTCTAATGTTATCATCTTTTCCATTCAGCCTAATGAAGGAGTTTCTCTCACAATACAGGCAAAAAAACCCGGTCCTAAATTATGTATGCATCCCTTGAAAATGGACTTTAAATACTCCGATATCTTTGGGGCTTCTCTCCCGGAAGCGTATGAAAGACTGCTTCTGGACTGCATGTCTGGAGATCAAACACTGTTCATAAGATCAGACGGCATGGAACTCGAATGGTCCATTATCAAACCGTTTCTGTCTGAAGAAAACATACGGTCTCTGGAAATGTACCC
>JAVCCS010000293.1 GCA_030765365.1 Candidatus Theseobacter exili | reverse complement strand
TCCACAACCTGTAAAATTACATAAAACAGAAACAATCGTTAATAATAGAAAAATATTCCTGATACACATCTTTTTCTCCTCTACACAGTTCTTGTCTCATTACCATACAATCTAACGTGTTTTTCAGAAAAAACATTCTTCCCGCCTGAAAGCATAAATGTCAAAGGAGCAACTGCCGAAGCAAGATGCATCATTTTCCCCGCTTTGTCTCTAATATCCCATTGAGCATGCTCGTCTTCACGCAATCTTGAAATATGATAGCTTTCTCTTGCGTTCACTTTCAATAAAACTCTTCTTCTGTTTGCATTTGCCAAAACATATAAGCAGGCTTCAGGACAGTAATTTTTAATATTATAGCACGCTCTGCTAGTTGCAGCCATCACTTCACGGAAAGGTTTTTCAAGTTTTGCTTTAAATATAGCCGGAGGCATTGTGTAATTTAGCGAAGGATCGTAATCCTGCACAAGAATAGTTGCCATTCTGTGTCTTTTCAGTTGAGCAAAGCATGAAGCACTGACAATCATTTCATATAGAAACTCTGAGTTCTCATAAGCACGCAAAACATGATCATACTGTTGTATATGCCTTAAACTTTCTTGAAACAGGTCCTTCTTCTCTTTATCAGAAAGGTCTCTTGCCTTATTCTCGCATGTCATGTAGTCGCAAGCACTTCCTGCGAAAAGCAATGAAGCAGCAATTTTTATATCTGAATCCGCATCATATTTTACCAATCTAACATCCTCATCTGGTTTACTCGCCACAGAACCATAGCCTTCTATATTATACGCTGGCAATGCATTTTCTATGATATTCTTATTTGTTCTTGATCCATACTTAGTACTTTCGGTGTACTTAATCAAAGAGGGCGCTATTCCCTTAATTTTTTCATATAAAAGCTTACCCATCAATCTTATTTCATTTAATTTATTCCCAGCGCTTCTTGAAATAATATTTTCAAGGTTCCTTGCATTCATAGTAGCACCCATTTGAGTTGATACAGCAAGACTGGTTACATATCTAGCATCCTCCTTTGCCATTCCCTCCAAAACGCTCAGCCCTTTTGATTCAGAAGCAAGGTCTTTTCTCGAACCTTTATAATATCGCATCAATCCATCAAACAATTCATGATAGCAATCATTTTGCTTTTTTATTGCTTTTAAAAAAATGGTTTCCGCTTTCGTGCCCTTAATCTCTTCAGGAACAATAAAATCATCATCAAATTTTATGTAACGTTGTGATTTCTCGGTAAAAGAACACAGTCTGTGTCTCTGGAGAAACTCGGCAGCCAATCTTGATATATTAATTATATCAAAGTTAAACACAGCATGTTCAGCGACTGAAGAATGCCCCATGTTAAATATAATAGATCTGCTTGACTTTCTGGATCTTTCAACTTCTTTTCTGGACTCGCGCCTTAATTCATAAACAGGCCTGGAATCTCGGCTTATCCTTGCGTAAGCAGCTGAGATTGTTTCCGGTGTAATTTCATCTTTATTTGGCAATTTTGAAACAGATTTTACAATTTCATTAAGAATTTCATGATTCATCTCGTCATCTTTGAGTTCACGAAATAGTTTCAACTTACCAGCAAATTCTTTAAATGAATCTATTATCTCATTATCAATATTATACCCTGCAACTTTAATTTCCATATTATCTTCCTAAACTACAATTAATTTGATGACAAAACCTTTTTAACAGCAAACGATTATATATCTCCAAAAAGCTACAATCTGTTGTTACAAACTAAAGTATTTCTACATGAAATATTATTATATTATATTTAAACCCAAAATTTGCAATTATTAATACTACTTAATTTATGTTTATTTTTATTCTTATTTATCGTATACTTTACCTCATTAAGGAGGCACTGAATGAAAGATAGACGAAAGCGCAGGCGCTATTTTATTAATCCTGGATTTCAGTCACGTTTCCTACTTGTTGTTTTCGGATCTGCACTTCTTATACTTGCCGTTATTGCAGGGAATATGTACATGGCTATTTGGCATAATATCTCAGATGGCATGATTGCTCAGGGAGCTCAGAATGCCGACCGTGTTTTTGCTCACTCAAATCAAATATTTTTTCTTAGATTAACCGTTTTATTAATACTTCTTGGTATACTAAGTGTTTTTTTATCTCATAAAATAGCAGGTCCTCTTTTCAGACTTCAAACCATTTTTAAAAAAATCAAAAAAAGAGATATTTCCATGTCAGTTAGATTTCGTAATAATGATGAATTTAAAGAACTTGCCGAAGAAGCTGACGACATGGTTGACGGACTTAATCAAGCCCTATTAGAGGCTCGTCATCTTCTGAATAACATGGAGTCACTTGTTGAAAAATCTGAAAAAGATAAAAAAATTATATCTAGTGAATCAATCAGAAGTATAACAGAACAGTTTAAAGCATTTGTCAGTTCTTTTCAATTGCGAAAATAATATTCTTCGATTGACCAAGATATTTGGATTAAAAGATTCATCATCTTTATAAAAGTTCTTTATAAAAACTTGCTCTTGTTTCCCTCTTCTACCATCTTTTATTTTTACCGCACAAAAACACAAAACGAGGAGGCTTTCGAAGGCTCAGGGAAAAGTCTTTTTAGTCTACTCAATAAAACAAATGGGTAATAGTTTGCACTTCTCACATCAGGATATTTATCTGTCACCAGTTTTAGCTTCACATTATTCTATCTTGCATATTTCTTTTGAAGCTGAGAAAAGTAAGTTCCTTCCATATTTGGGATTCTCAACTTTTGTCCTGGAGTAAGCACATTTGGATCTTCAATTTGCAATCTATTCATTTCATAAATAGTCTTCCAAAACATCTTATCGCCATATAACTTTTCTGCTATAGAACGAAGAGAATCGCCCTTTTTTACTTCATACACGTAGATTCTTTTAAGTTTTGACGATGTAGAATTCACCTTTCTTGTTTCAACCTTTTGATTACTCACCCGAATTCTATCAATTTTTTGTTTTAAGCCGTTAGTTTGAGTTTCATATTCATATTTTAATGAATTATGGATTTTTCTCTGTGCTTCTAATTCACTTTTTAATTCTTTTTTCTCAGCTGCAAGCTTAATATTTTCATTTTCAAGCGAATCAATCCGCCTTTTATAATCTTGAATTGATTCGCCCTTTTTTGATAAAGCATTACTTCTACTTTTTACATAATCTTTAATCTTATGCTTATCTTCGACCAGACTAGTTTTCAAGGAAGATATTTCATTTTTATACATTTCTTCTTTATCATGAACAAGGTTTTCCTTCCTTGCTAAATTATCCAAAGCTTTCTTAAGCAGTTTTTCAATTTCCCCCTTTTCCTTACTAATTAAATCGATCTCACCATTCTTAGTTTGCAACTCGTCAGCAATTCGCGAAAATCGCTCTCTTTTCACATCGAGCAATTGTCTGTAACCTTCTGTTTTCGCTTCCATTGCTACAAAAGCTTTTTCCAGTTCGCTTCGACTAAGAGACTCATCATCAAGATTTTTCTTTAAACTTTCCATCTCTTTCTTAAGATTTTGAATCAATTTTCCCTCACTGATATTATCTTTTTTTATTTGCTCATTTTTCCCGCTTAACTTCTCTTTAGAAAGCTTTGACCAGGCTCTGACTAATTTGCTTTTTTCACTTTCCGGTTTAAGTTCAAGATGTTTTTTGTAATGAACAATAGCTAATTTTTCATTACTAAGATAATCATCATATAAAATAGCTAATTTCAAATGGATATCCGCATCTTTCGGATTAAACGACAACCATTTTTCGTACATCTCAACAGAGTCCTTATATTTACCCTTTGAATAATATCTGTCACCTAACAATTTATGGAGTCCCTTCTTGCTGTTATTCTCATCAACAAAATCTTTTTTTTCCGGCAGCCATATAGCCAACCAAACAACAATACCCAGAACTAGAAACAGAACGATTCTAAATATATTTTTTTTTGAATAAGCTGGATGCAATGGGATGCCTTTCAATCAGTAATGATAATTAATAGCTATTTTTTATTGCCGGCTGTTTAAGCCAGTTGCGGATTTTATCTGAATAGGAACCTGTAGGTTTAAGCTCCAAATATTTTCTATAATAATATGTTGCTTTCTCTTTATCTTTTTTTTGATTTGAATATATCATTCCTAGCCCTAAGTATGTCCCTGCATTTTTAGGATTAAACAGAGCAGCTTTCTTGAATTCCTGAATAGCAAAGTCATATTTACCCTTTAGTCTATATATATCACCTAAGCTGTAGTACGCTTTTGAATACTTCGGAGAAATTCTTTTCGCTTCATTGAATTGCTGGATTGCTTTATCGTACAATTTCCTGTTTTTATAAATTACACCAAGATTGTACTGAGCCTTTACGTTTCTGGGATCTAATTTAATGGTTTTTTCATATTCATCAATAGCTTGATCAAACTGTCC
>JAVCCS010000077.1 GCA_030765365.1 Candidatus Theseobacter exili | reverse complement strand
TCCAACATTTGTTGCAACAACAGGAAGTCCGGTGGCCATTGCCTCCAGAATCACACGCGGGAAAGGGTCCTGCCTTGCAGGAAGAACAAGTAAGTCAAGATATTTCATTATTCTTGGCACATCATTGCGGTACCCTGTAAAAATAACGCGCCCTTTTAATGTTTTGCTGTTTGCCATTTCGTGTAAGTCTTCTTCCAGCTGCATGCTTTCAGCTTTCCTGGAAAATCGTCTTCCAATAATAATAAATTTTGCATCATTAAAATCTTTAGCAACAACAGCTGCCGCTTTTAAAAAGGAGTCAATGCCTTTACGAATACATATCTGACCGACAAAACCTATTAACGGAGTGTCAGGATTAGCTGCAATCTCTGAACGAAACGTTTTTGAAGGACATTCCGGATCGGAACAAAAAAGATCAGAATTGATTGAGTTGTGAACAACACGAACCTTTTCTTTAGCAATGCCCTGTGATATTAAAGATTCAGCAGCAGCTTTGGAAACGGCAATAAGAATTGTATTACAGGAAAGCCTGTTTTTACAGGCAGTGCTAAGCTTTTGGATTTCTCTGATATGTCCAATTGACGGTATATTAAGAAAAGAACCTATAGCACCTGAATAACATGAAGTTGAGAGAGAATTGGCGTGAATAAGGTTTATGTTCAACCCGGATATCTTTGAGGCAAGTTCCATTGGTATATCTTTAAAATGACTCGCATCAGGTTTTTTTTGCTGAGCCATTGAGTGAAAAATCATATGAATATTTCTTCGTTTTAGTTCGTCATGAAGAAGACCGCTTTCGGGGCATATTGCTATTGGTTCAAATCGTTTACGGTCAAGATTATTAATCGCTTCGAGGAAGGAACGTTCTCCTCCGCTTAAAGTAGGATGTTCAAAAAAATATGCGATCTTGTAAGTCATTGAATACTCAGAATGAAAAAATAATAGTTTCTTTATACTTTAGAAATTGTACAATAACCGAAATGAACAATAAGGAAAAGGATGAAAATGAATAAGACCCTACTAATTATTTTAATGGTTTCTTTAATAACAGTATCGGTAAGTCACGCTCAGGATATGGAAAAGATGCTTTACGGGAAAACCGTCAAAGGAATAGTCGAATCAATATCTGAAAAAAAACTGGAAGTTCTTACAGATGAAGGAGTACGGGAAAGCTTCATAATAGATGATGATACATACATATATATGGATGAAGAAATAATCCCTTTCGAGCAAATCAAAAAAGATGATCGTGTAACTCTGGATTTTGATCTTAATGATGATGGCAGCAAGATTGCAACGTGGATTGATGTAAAACATGAGCAAACACAGGAGACAGCTGAGCCCGATAAAGCTGACAAGACCGATAAGATCGATAAAACTAAAGAGACTGAAGATACATCGACAGAAACCATTGAGTTACCTTTCGATCACGATAAACTTTAGTAAAAAGTTGTTTCTCCATGGAAAACAAACAAATTGCAGATGTCCTGTCTGAAATAGCTGACATTCTTGATATTCTTGGTGAAAATTCATTCCGTATACGCTCATATCGCAGTGCCTCAAGAACAATAGAAGACGCGCCCGTAAGAATTTATGATCTCATAAAAGATGGGGCTTCAATTGAAGGTCTTCCCGGAATCGGAAAAGCCATATCGGGCAAGGTCGAAGAAATAGTTAACACAGGTACATGCAAAAAACGTGAAGAACTCAGGGAACAAGTCCCTTGCAAGGTGTCAGAACTGCTAAAGATTGAAGGGCTTGGGCCTAAAAAAGTAAAACTTCTTTATGAACAGATGAACGTAGATTCGGTTGACAGCCTGGAAAAACTGATAAAAGACGGAAAAATTCATGAACTTGACGGTATGGGTGAAAAAACTGAAGAAAAACTTTTGCGTTCAATTCAGTATTACAGGTCAGGACAGGGACAATTCAAAATATCAACAGGCTTGAGCTATGCTATTGCTTTTTCCAACTATATTTCATCAAAAGATGAAGTGGTAAAAATAGAACCGGCCGGAAGTTTAAGAAGACGAAAAGAAACAATAGGAGACTTGGATTTACTGGTTACCTGTTTAAAAGGTTCTGAAAAAATAGTAATGGATCATTTCACCTCTTACCCCGAAACAGTTGAGGTTTTTGCTCACGGTGAAACAAAATCAAGCATAAAGCTTTCTTGCGGGCTTCAGGTGGATTTAAGAGTAATAGAAGAAGAATCGTTTGGTGCGGCGCTTCAGTATTTTACCGGATCACAGGCTCATAATATAGCATTACGCAGGCTTGCTTCTGAAAAAGGAATGAAAATAAACGAGTATGGTGTATTTGATCAAAATGAAAACTTCATTGCCGGGCGGACTGAAGAAGATGTATACAATGCTGTTCAATTAGAATGGATACCGCCTGAAATGCGTGAAAATCGCGGGGAGATTGCACTGGCCGCAAACAGGGCGATCCCTCAGCTTATCAGGATTGAAGACATTCGCGGTGACCTGCAAATGCATACTCAATTTTCGGATGGCAAAGATACAGAAACTGACATGGCAAAAAAGGCACTTGAATTAGGTTATGAATACATAGCAATTACAAATCATTCAAAAGCCGTACGTGTTGCTGGAGGCATGAATGAAACCGAATTACTTGAATCATTTAATGAAATAGACAAGGCTCAAAAAGAAGTTCCTGGTATTCGTATCCTTAAAGGGATAGAAGTGGATATCCTTTCTGACGGAAGCCTTGATCTGTCAGAAGACACTCTAAAACAATGTGACGTAGTAGTAGCAGCCATACATTCAGGGTTTAATATGAATGAAGATGATATGACAGAGCGGATTATCAGGGGAATATCACAAAAAACAGTTAATATCTTTGCACATCCGACCGGACGCTTGATACAGGAAAGACCAGCTTATTCGGTTGACTTGTCGAGTGTTTTCCGTACAGCAAAAGAACACAACGTTCTAATGGAAATCAATGCATATCCTGACAGACTTGACTTAAATGATATTAATGCCAGAATCGCAAAAGAAATGGGCTTAAAATTTGTTATATCAAGTGATGCTCACGCCGGATTTCAGTTAGAAGTTATGAAGTACGGAATATTTACTGCACGCAGGGCCTGGCTGGAACCTATTGACGTAATTAACACATTTTCGGCAGACGAGTTTTTGGACTATCTGAAAAAATGATAAACTATCTGTCGAAAAAGTGTTGACACCTCTATGACCTTGAACTATAGTATGCGCGTTTTACAGACAACTTGAAAACAAATTGTGAATTGGAGTTCTAAAGAATGGCACAAAGAAAATCGGCCATAAAAAGTGTTATAACAAATGAGAAACGTCATGTCAGAAACAAGGCAGTTAAGTCTCAGCTGAAGACGATCACCCGTAATTTTGATGAAACATTGGAAAGCGGGAAAATTGATGAAGCAAAAGCCATGCTTCCTGGTTTGTACTCAGAATATGACAAGGCCGCAAAAAAAAGAGTTATTAAGGTCCCTACAGCTAATCGGAATAAAAGCCGCTTGACGTTTAAGATTGCAGCAAAAGCTTAATAACCTAATAATTAAATTATCGAGTCATGAGATTCGGGCGATTAGCTCAGTTGGGAGAGCGCATGCCTTACACGCATGATGTCACAAGTTCAAGCCTTGTATCGCCCACCATTTTAAAATAGAATAGATTATTATAGTGGGGGTGTAGCTCAGCTGGATAGAGTATCGGACTGTCGATCCGAGGGTCGCGGGTTCGAGCCCCGTCGCCCCCGCCATACTAACTAAGGTGTTATCAGTATGTTAAACATATTGTTAACACCTTTTTTATTTTACCTCAAAAATTAGTGTAGCCATATTGTAGCCATTTAGTTCTTGCAATTTACATGAATATACTGTAAGCTACTGTTTGATACTATAAAGTAGGAGACTTGTTATGGCAGTGATTTATCGTAAAGAGGGAAGTCCTTTCTTATGGATGCGTTTTCAGCATAGAGGTAAACGTTATCAAGAATCTACAAAGACTAATAACGAAAAAAAGGCTGAAGCAATAATGAGAGGCCGTATTGTAGAGGTAAAGGGTAGCGGATCCTTCAATGATCTGTTCGAAAGATTATTGAATTCCATTTCAGAGTTGCCTCCAAAACAGCAGGATAAGATTAGAAAAGACTTCTCAATAAAACTAATGGAAGGTTCTTCAGAAAAGCTTCTATTGAAAGATGCTTGGAGTGCATGGCTGAAGAATCCCAAAAAAAGAAATCCATCTGAAGTAACAATTCAAGGATACAAAACACATTGGAACCGATTTATAAACTGGATAGAAAATGAGCCAGTAAAATATCTGCATGAAGTATCACCTAAAATTGTTGAAGAATATGCAACTGATTTATTGGATTCAGGGATAGCTCCTCGCACGTATAACGGCCATATCAAAACATTGGCTTTAGTCTTTAATACATTGAAAGTACAGGCGGGGTTGCTTAAGAATGTATGGCATGAAATTCCTTCTTTAGAAAAAGATACAAAAAGTAAACGAATGTTTACACCAGACGAAATAACAAAGATATGTTCATTATCCACTGGTAATATGCGTTATTGGATAGCGATAGGTTTGTACACGGGTTTGCGAATGGGAGATGTTGTAACAATGAAATGGTCAGAGATCGATTTTGACAAAGAGATCATTGAAAGAGTACCACTTAAAACGAGAAGGAAGGGAAAGAAAGTCAGATTTCCTTTACACTCTGTAGTAATAGAGATGCTTAAACAGCTTAAAACTGAAAGAGATGATTCAAGTGAGTATTTATTTCCTGAAGATGCTGATCTATACTTTAGAAATCGTTCTGAAATCTCAAAAAAGATCCAGAAATTCTTTAGAGATGCCGGTATAAAAACAACGAGAAAGGCCAAAGACGGACACAGACTAAGAACCATATGCGAAGTGGGGTTTCATAGTCTTAGGCATAGTTTCGTGAGCCTGTGTGCTGCTAACAACGTTCCGCAGGTAGCTATAATGGGTTTGGTAGGTCACGGATCACCAGCCATGACTGAAATATATATGCATATTGGAGATGAAGCAAAAGGTAAGGCTATTGATGGCTTGCCTGATTATGAGTTTGGAGAATGTTAATGAATAGTGATGGTAAAGATAAATTGGATAAAGAGAAACTGATTGACTTAATGGTTGAAAGGCAGGTTCGTAATTGCTTTGGAGATACTCTTCCTTTTTTAAGGCCAGATATGACAGTTAAGAGTAGTGATAAAATCTGTTCTGATATATTTGAAGAGTTTTTTGATGGTATAGCTCCAGAAGAAGTAAGCGATAATGAGGAGCATTTTATTGAAATAGCAAAAAAAATAATAAGCAATAAGGACTGGTCTGCAATTTTCAGACAGAGGAGCAAATCTATTACTTTTCCAGAAAAGAAAATCAACTGCAATTCATTAAAAAGCGGTGCTGAAAATTTGGAGCAAGTAATTAAAGATGCAGAATATTTTCTTAAATTACAAAAGCGAAATAAAGAATCACTTATTGAAACAGGATATCCAGAATTTGAGTCTGAAAGAGCAGGTTGGCTTTTTGGGTCACTGATGAGACTTTATTATATCAAGATTCCTGACACTGTATGCCGCAAACCAAACGCTTCCGGAGAGAGTGAGTGTTTTTTTTCTTGGCTGAATGATGCTTGTGATCCCTTTCCTTCGTCAATTGAAGAAAGCCTTTGCCCAGACAGTGCTGCATCCTATCCTGAAATGGTAATTAATAGGGGCAGGTTACAGGATTTCTATAAGGAGGAGAAAAAAAGGTGTGCAATAACTGAATATTTAACTATAGCCAATAGCATTAAATCCTTAAAACAATTGTATGTTTCCCAAGAAGTTAAGGGGCATCAATCGTGTATATACTATGAAGAATTGTCATCAAGAATTAAGAGAACAATCCGTCCTGCTATTTATGAATTAAAAATTGACGTAATAGAAATGTGTTTGAATGCTTTAAAAAAAAATAAGGTGGAAGACCTGTGGTCTAAAATTGAAAAGTTAATAATAAAACACATGAAGAATTCAGACATCTTGCATTATTGCCTTAATTTGGATAGATCCTATGACAGTCAGGGCCTTTCACATCCCGGAGGGTTTTTAGATCTTTTTGTATCAGTTTTGCAATATGAGCGGGTTTTAAAAGGAGATCTCGTTCATAACTATTTTGGTGAATTTAATGAAACAATTAGAGAGTTTCCCTTGTATGGCGATAGTGAAATTGCAGAAATATGGAATAAACGAAGGAAGAGATTGTTTTCTGAACTTAAAACCAAGGGAACCTTTCCATTAATAAAAGGCAAGCATCGTGAACAATTAAAAGAAATCGGAGAGAAAGCAGCAGTAGTAATGAATGATTTTGATTTTGTTCCCGAGTTTAAAAACGTTATATGCAAACAACAAGAAATAGGTTTTATCACTTATCCAACACCTGAAGGAGCTAAATGGAGTGATCTTTCGATCAATTTTGTAGCTAGAGACGCCGTTGATATCCAATTTATTGGCGGAAAAAGGGATAACAAGAATTTTGCAGAGATGGGTTTTAAGCACGGAAGCAGTAATAACCAACCAAATCGTTTATGGTTTCTTTTAATGGCTTTTGGATTGTTCAATGGAAATATTAATCCATATGACAATTCAAGTATTGGAAAACAGAATTTCATTAAGTTAAAAGAAGATGTAAGCGATTTAAGAACTGCATTAAAACAGTATTTTATTATAAATGAGTACAAACCAATTGCTGATTATGCAAATGATAAATCTAATAAATTTAAATACGGGAAGCGGTTGGACGGTTTTACTGCGATGTTTAATGTTTCTGCATCAAACCCTTATGGATTAGAAGACTATTGTGAATATAAGCTTTATAAAATTGGATATCTTTCCCCTCCATCTGTTTAATGTTCATATAATTATGATTGTGGATTTCCATAATCATATTGAAAAAAAATCCAAATTATTTTCAATAAAAATATTTCTCTAACACCACTAATACCAAAATGTTACAAAACCACCATCATTTTTTTCATATTTCATCTCAATAAATTGTGGAATTCCATCAGACAGAACTGACAGTCAAGTACAAAAAGGAATGTGTTATTAACAGTATTTGACACCAAGTAAATTCATCAAAGTGAAAAGGAGAAAATGAGAAAGTGAAGAGTTCAACAAAAGCAATTATTGAAGTAGCATTATCCGGAGATCCGTCAGTGTCTTCAGGTCAACAGGATAGCGTTTTGGCTATTCTAGGAAAGAAAACCCCTCCATCAGTCCCGTTATTACTTAAACAGGGAGATGTAGCCGACATTCTCTCAGTTTCTCGGCAAACAATTCACAATATGGTGAAAGATGGATTGATTCATCCCGTAGTGATAAAGGAGGGACGCAAATTCGAATCCCAGACACGTTATGGAACAAAGTTTATGCGCAATTCTGGCCTTGTTAGGTATAGGCGGGATGAGGTTCTTGGATTGGCGGGAGGTGCAAATTGAGAGAGGCAAATGGTAGAGATAATTATGAAATAATAAATAAATACTTAGATTATGGTTGGAGTCCTAGCCCTGTAAAATATAAAACAAAAAAACCAATTCTAACTAATTGGAATAATAGAAAACTCAATAAAGAAGATATCCCTAAGTTTTTCAATGGACAGAAAAATGTAGGGATATTGTTAGGTGCAGCATCAGGTGGGTTAGTTGATATTGATCTTGATTGCAAAACGGCTATTGATCTTGCACCAGATTATCTTCCTTTGACAAATGCAATATTTGGTAGAGAAAGTAAACCTAAAAGTCATTATTTGTACCATGTGACAGAGCCTATGAAATCAAAAAGATTTGAAAGTGACGATGTTCTTTTTGAAATTCGTTCAGATGGTTGTCAAACTGTGTTTCCTCCTTCAGTTCACGAAAGTGATGAAATCGTCGAATGGTTTGAAGATGGTAAACCTGCTGAAGTAGATTCAAAGGACTTATTAAATGCATGTAATAATTTAGAAGCAGCAATACTGGAAAAACTTGGGAAGAAGGATTTTCTTTCAGCAAATAAAGAAGATATTGAGAGCGAAAAAGCATTCAATTCATTGTTGGAGAAATATGGAATGCCATATTATTTGGATAAAAATAATAATGTTTCATCTATCAATCAGGCCTTTTGGGCAGGCTGTTTTTCAACTGAGAACATTGTTATTTATGAGCCATCAGAAAGAATGTTTTATAGGTATTGCAGTGAGACAGGTTTGTATACCCCTATAACTGAAGATATAATCAAGACAGAAATATCATCGAAAATACTTGAATATTCACGTAAGAATAATATTTGCAGTCTCGAAAAAAAGAGATCAAACTCTGTACTTAATCATATAGTTGCACAGCTAAAGGGCATATGCGAAAAACCTAACGCTTTTGAAAAGAGTTCAAAGAACTATATTCACCTTTCTAATGGCATTATCGATATTACAGATAAGGTTTTTGATTTTGTTGATTTTGATAGTAGCTTTTATTCCCGAAATCGCTCTCCAATTAATTTTGATAAGAGCGCAGAGTGTCCTCGATTTTTGAATGAGATGCTCTTACCCGTAATCAATCAAGAAGATATAGTGCTTTTGCAAAAATATATTGGACTGTGTCTTCTCGGTAAAAATCTCATTCAGCGTCTTCTGTTGTTCGATGGTCCAGGGGGGATAGGAAAGTCACAACTTGGTATTTTAATTCAGATGCTAGTTGGCCGAGAAAATATTACACAACTTCGAACACAACTTTTGGGGCAGCGTTTTGAGCTATATCGTTTTCTAAATAAGACGCTTTTGGTTGGGGTTGATGTTCCAGCAAATTTTCTTTCGACAAAAGGAGCAAGCATATTAAAGGGCTTGATTGGTGGAGACTGGTTTGATGCAGAACAAAAAGGGGGAACCGCATCTTTTCCTATGCAGGGAAACTTCTGTGTAATTGTTACTTCAAATTCCAGATTAAGAGTTCGTCTTGAAGGAGACGTGAGTGCATGGAAAAGAAGACTTCTTATTATTAGATTTGAAGGTCAACCTCCTAAGAAAAAAATTCCTGATTTTGGGCTCCGGTTAATTGAAGAGGAAGGTAGTGGTATTTTGAACTGGGCTTTACAGGGATTATTAGCCTTGCTATTTGATATCGAAGATGTTGGTGATATTAGACTCTCTAAGCGACAAACAGACGTTATAGAGGGGCTTTTATCCGAAAGCGATAGCACAAGACATTTTCTCAATGAATGCATTGAGAAGAGAGAAGGGGAGAACCTTGCCGTTTTTGAAATTGCTGAAAGTTATTCACACTATTGTTCTTCAAAAGGTTGGACGCCTAAACCAGATACAATTTTCTATAAAGATCTTGATGGGCTTATGCTGGAGGTTTATCAAACGGCTAAATCAAATTCTATAAAGCGAAACGAGAAAAGCGTAAAGGGTTTTAGGGGTGTAACTTTAGTAGATGAATCAAACTGACAACAGGAGATCGTATAATGGTTTTGGATTTTAAAAAACTTGAGAACATAAAACAAAAAGATGGAAAAACAATTGCTCGATGTCCAGCTTGTGCTGCGTTGGGAAGGGACAAGAAGGGTGAACATCTATATATAAACGATGATGGAAGGTTTGGGTGTATTGCTTATCAAGGTTCAACAGGTGCGTTGCATCGATCAAGGATATATCAACTCCTTGCAAATGGATTTAATAAAACGATTGTGCGGCCTGCAAAAGGGAATAACAGGATCGGTGTAATAAAAGCAGATATATTTGGGACGCTTGGGACGGGTAATTTGAAGTCTCGCACGGGTTTGAACAATAAAAATTTAATAATAAATATTAATAACAACTTAAAAAAAGGCGTCCCAAACGTCCCAAGTCAGTTTGTTGTTGATAATGAAGCTTTTGAGGAAAGAGCTGCAATTATTGAATACGAAGGAAATATTCCCAGAGAAATAGCAGAACGCCTAGCTTGGGAAATGATTAATAGCTAAACAACAAAAGGAGAAAACAATGGGAAAACTATTAATAGATACCAGAAGAATATGGAGTCGTTATAGATTCTAATTAAATTGTTTCCGTTAGTTATTTATGCGATATTATAAACATTCTTGACCTGAAGTTTTATGTAGTTCATAACAATACTCCACATACGCTCAAGCGTAAACAATCAGAAGATTATTCTGTACTGCTTTTATAATTGCATCATACAGAAAAGTTCATGTTTTCTCAGGTTTCAGGATAGGTTTTGATAGGTTGCAAATGCATGGTTTTGGTGGGTTCAAAAGTAAGGTTTTATAAGGTTCTGAAGAGATGTTGAAAGTTAACAATTGTTAACAGCAAAAAATCAAGATAAAACCTAAGTTTTTGAAATGATTTCGGGATTGCGGAAAAACAGAGGTTAACAGGGAGTTCTCCATAATCTATAAGATAAGAATCTATCCAACTGTCTTGAATTTTGCCTTGCTTATAGGCGCGCGCACGCGCATACGCGAGGTTGCTGTAGCATTTAAGGGTGTTGTTTAATGTTTTAATATCTAAAACTATACGGGTCAGGCCTTGATTAGTGAATAATGGAAACTGTCCAATAGATTCTGACGTCAAACAGATACGATATGTGCATAAATCTAAACAACAACTAAACATACAAGTTTGTGGCTGGTTTGAAGCGCATTACAGGCTGTTCAGCCCCCTTTTCTTCTCCATCTAATAGCACAATATGCGTTATGTCTAAACGCCCTTCTGCGGTCTTATGTGAGGGAAAATGAGACCACGTTTAATATCTTTCTTGCCTTTTTCTGAAATGTTTTTTAATAATGACAGGTTTTTGGTATATTATAAATATCAGAAACAATTGCATTATTGATACAATATTAACAGTCTAATATTATTTTCTGAGGTGTGAAAATGAAAAAAATACTTATTGCTTTTGTTTTTATGGTTTCATTTATTTACTCAATTGTTAATGCAGCAGAACCGAAAATTAAAATTATGCGTTATCCAAGGTCCTTAACGCCTGGTGAAACAGCTTATGTAGAAGTATATTGGTCTAATGTTGAAAACGATGGGAATTACAAGCTTATAGTTCAATTAGAAAATTGGGATATTAAACCCGGTATATGTTATATATCAGAAGAAACTAATTACAAAAAAAGCGACCGCAAAAGATTTGCAATAAAAATTCCAAAAAATGCTATTCCTTCATCTGAATGCAGATTCCTTGCAACGTTCCTTTCGAAATCAAGCGGATGGAAAGACGTTCTTGGTCCAGTTGAATCCACGCCGAAAAATGTAACTATTCGTTCATTGTTAAAGATAGATATCTATCCAAGAGTAGTGATTGCAGGAAGCAAACCACGTATTAAGGTGTCCTGGAACAGTTTTCCGAATAAGGACAACTACAAGCTTTTAGTTCAACTGGAAAATTGGAGTGTGAAGCCCGGTATATGTTATAAACGTGAAATCCAGAAATTTAATGATGCAGGTACAGGTGTTGTCGTATTAAGAGTTCCTTCAAATGCAAAAGCGATAAGCAATTGCCGTTTTGTCGCTGCTTTTTTATCAAAGACACGAGGTTGGGATGATTCACTGTCTACCGTGAGAACTGAAAAGGATGTTGCAATAGTTAGACCTGAAAAAAAGGAATAAATGATTAGTATCAACAACAATATTAGGAACATTTGTCTTGATAAAATGTAGTTTTAGTACAATTGCTTTCAGAAACGACTTGCCTGATTTAACCTTTCAATTAAATGAAATAGAACAATTGGGATATGATGGTGTTGAACTTTGGCATAAACATATTGCACCTGAAAATATCGCGTTACTAAAAAAATCCAAATTGCATGTTTCATTAATATCATTAGAGACACGCGATGAAATAATTGCATTTCATTATTTAGATAAAATATCAATAGTTGTTGAAGAATTATTATGCACAAATATCAGAGTTTTTGCCGGTAGCAAACCTTCAAATATTGTTTCTGAGAAAGAAAAGAAGATTGTCATTAACAATCTACAAAGAATTGCTGATCATTTATGTAAGAACAATATTAATGTTTTAATAGAAAACCATCCTTTTACATACGCTGATACTATTTCTGAAGCAAAAGACTTAATAGTTTTAGCTAATAGACCAAATATCGGTTTAAATTTGGACATTTCAAATATTTGGGAAGCAGGGGGCAATCCTATTGAAGAAATTGACGAAATAATGCCTTTTGTTAGAAATGTTCATATAAAAAACGTAAAAAAGTTAACTCAACCGGATATTTGTGATTTTAAGTTCATTACTAATGAATATTCATGTAGTACTGCTAATATTGGTAATGGTGTAATAGATTATCGTAGAGTTTTTGAAAAACTTGTGAATAATCAATATAACGGCTATGTTGCAGTTGAGTGGCTTGGTGAAAATCCATTAGAGAATGCCAGAATAGAATTATCGAATATCAAAAACACAATAGATTCCTTAGGCTGATTTTATGGCATTTATTAATAAAAGTTACTTTAGTAAAGAAGCATTAATAGAGAATAGTATTGCTATAAAATATAATGGTTTTTGGAACAAATATTTGGTGTTTAAAAAACTATTCATTTCTAAAGGTGTAAGAAAAAAATCTAGAGTTGTTATATATGCCGAAAATCGAAATGAGACAATATGTGCTTTTTTTGCGTTATCTGAAATAGGTGCGGTATCCATTCTTTTCGATCCTAGAAATCCGATAAATAAAAGTAAAGTTCAAGAATTAAAGCCTGATTTTTTCGTTGGATCAAAAAATAATATCGATAGTTGTGATGCTTCTGATTGCTTTATCAATTTTGATATTTTTATTGAAGAATATTCAAATATGAAAAATTTTAATAAGGATATTCGATTTGGTCCAAGCGATAACATTGATGTACTGTGTTACCAAACTTCTGGTACTACAGGAAAACCGAAAGAGATATTTAGAATCTGGGATAGTATTGAAACAGAGGCGAAGAGTGTTTCAGAAAGGTTGCGGTTAAACAGTAAAGATAGAATCCTTTGTTCATTGCCGATATGTCATTCTTATATGTTTGATACAATAATAATACCTGCGATGTATTCAGGTTCTTCAATTTTCCTTTCAGGAGAAATGTTGCCTGTCGAGCTCATTAATTTCATTGAGAAAAACAGAATAACAGTTCTCCCGTTAACACCAACAGTATACAGATTAATACTAAGGTATCCTGATAAAACTAAAGATGCATTCAGTAGCGTTAGATTGTGTGTTTCAGCTGGATCAATGATGCATGCATCAGAAAAGATCAATTTTGAAAAAATTACAGGTAAAAGAGTGTTTCAGATTTACGGGATGACCGAGACTGGTGCCATTACTACTGATTATCCGGACGGCTATACTTTGGAAGAAGGGAGTGTCGGAAAACCGTTTGATCATATAAGGATTAGAATAGACAAACAAATACCAGAAGATACAGATGGAGTTGTAAGCATTAAGTCATTCAAAAACGATCAATGGATTCAAACCGGTGATATTGGTGAGAATAAAAGTGATGGTGTTTTGTTGTTAAAAGGCAGGTCTGATCATGTTGTTAAAATTGCGGGTGAGAAAGTTTCGTTAAATGAAATAGAAGCTTTATTATTAAAAAATCATAAAATTGAAGATGCATACGTATGTTCTGAAAGCGACACGCTTTTGGGACAAAAAATTATTGCATATATATCTTTTAAAGAAAACGAGGGTGGTTCTTTGCGTGAAATAAGTGAATATTGCGAAAAATGGTTGCCTGCGTACAAAATTCCCCGAAAATTCATTTTCCTCAAATCTATTAATAGAGACAAGATTCATAAATGTATTTCAAAAAACACAGCAGGTAAAAATGGATAAAAATCAGTTTTGTATAAAAGAGATTAGCAGGGGAATAATGGATGTTTTAATTAGGGAGATAAATGTTGACCTTTCGCCTGATGAAATTATGAAGTGTAAAAATTTAATCAATGAAGCCGGTTTAGATTCAATAAAAATTATGGAGCTGTTAGTGGGACTTGAAAATAGATTCAATATTCGTTTCGATGACGAGTCGATAACAAAAGAGCTATTTTTTTCGATCGATAAGCTTGGAGAATATATTAAGAAAAAACTGAAACAGAAAAATGTTTAAATGAAATGCAGTATAATTATTCCTACGTTTAATAAAGAAAATTACCTTGCCGCCACATTGCAGAGTTTGAGTAGCCAAAAATACCCTGTCAAAGAATTAGAAGTAATTATTATTGACGCATCCCCCGGCGTATCTTCAAGAAAGCTTCATCTGGAATATTCTGACAAATTTAAGAATCTTTTGTGGATTGATCAGTCCGGAGGGAAATTGGTATCACGTGCAGCTGCAAGGAATTTGGGGTTAAAAGCAGCCAACGGTCAATTGTTCTTGTTTATTGATGATGACATGTTGCTGGTACCGGATTTTGTTAATGAACATATTACAATGCACTTGAGCAACGATGCTGTTGTTTTGGGAAATGTAAAACAATTATACGATTCAACTGTTGTAAATAGCTCAAAAACGCCTGTGTTTAAAAAGGAAAAAACAAGGGATGATTATTACATAAAAGCTGTCAGGTCTATGTTTGAAGGTGCCGTAACTGATTGTTCTGTTCCCTGGATTGGTTTTACAACAAATAATGTTTCAATAAAAAGAACTCACGCAGATAAAATAGGCGCCTTCGATGAAAGTTTTACAGGCTGGGGATATGAGAGCATTGAATACGGTTACAGGGCGTTCCTTTCCGGTGTAAAATACACATATAACAAAAAAGCACTTGCGTATCACATAGAACATTCGCGAAACATAAGCGATAAAATTTGTGAATTAAACAGGAACCTGTCACTTTTTATTAACAAGTATGAGGACAGCTTATCTGTGAAATATTATAGAGATTTTGTTTGGGGGGAAATATCACTTGAACGGCTTAATGAAATCGGAAAATATGGTGAAGATACACTTCATAAACCTGATAACGGACAAACAAAATATTTATTCCTTAAAAACTGGGATAAAGCATATAACAAGACAGATTGACGTATATAAATGATTGAAAACAAGATAATAGCAGAATTGCTTTTCAAATCAGGATTAAGCGAAAAAGCATTCACAAACATTTCCTGGGGGCGTTTCTATGGCAGGGCCTATTCACATAAAATTGCGCCTTTATTATATAAAGTAATATGCAACTTCGGATATGAACAACTGTTACCCTCCAAAATCTATTCATTACTTGAAAGAACGTATGAGACAACCGCAAGAAAAAACAGAGGGTTGCTTAATGAATACAATTTGATATCAGGCGAGATTGAAAAGAGAGAACTTGACTGTGTCCCTTTAAAAGGAATAGTTTTGCGCAGTTTGTATGATGACCCCTTTTCAAGGTATATGTCAGATATTGATATGCTAATACCGGCTAACCAGAAAAATGCATATGTTCAACTTATGGAAGAGAATGGATACATTAGAAAAAGTGAGGACGTTGTGCTTGAACACTATTTTGGGCAGATGCACTTTTCAAAAACTGTAGATAGCCAAAAGTGCGAGACAGTAAATTGGGATGTTCATACAAAAATACTTTTAGAAACAAAAGAGCCAATGGTGTATGGAGATATAAAAAACAACAGGCTTTTTGAAGGTGATGGAAATGAATATCTGAAAAATGAAGTTATGCTGCTAATGATAATTGAAAGCATCAAAAAAAGCGGTGAGTCTATACATCGTTCCAGAATATATCCGGATATCCCGCTAACTCAAATTATGGATCTTAATCTTTTTATTAAAAAAAGTCGAATCGACTGGGAATTGTTTTTTAGGTTATCGGACTCAACCGATTTGCAATGTGAAAGTGTTTTTTTTTATACTCTTTCATGTCTGCTTGATCAAAGTGAAATACCGAATAGGATTCAGTCAAAACTGGCTTGTTATGATAATCGCATTAAAGATAAATGGCAAATTGAACAGTTAGATTATCAATCATGTATTGAAAGAATTTTTGAGAAAAACTGTAAATGGTATAAATACAGTAATTTTATTAAAGAAAAAGAATCTTATATAAATAGAATAAGAAACTTATGTAAAAAGATGTCTGCTATAGCACAGATTGATAACAAGAAATGACAAAAAATATGGATTTATCAGGCAAAAAGGCAACAATCCTTGGTATGAGCAAAGTAGGTCTTGAAGCAGCTCATTTGCTTAGGGAACTAGGCGCTGAAGTCTTTTTTAGTGAGATTAAAAATGAAAAATTATGCAATCCTGCGGCGGAAGAATTTAAGAAATACAAATTCAAATACGAAACAGGCGGACACTCCGAATATGCAATAACTGATATTGACATTATTATTAAAAGTCCTGGAGTTCCGAGTGAAATTTCTATTATTAAACAGGCAATAAGTAATGGAATACCCGTTTTGGGTGAAATGGAGTTTGCTTTCAGGTATTGCAAAAAACCAATAATAGCCGTGACCGGTACTAACGGAAAATCATCAACAGTTTCACTGATTAATTCGATAATGCTTTTCGCCGGGAAAGCTTCTGTCATAGCGGGACACCACATGGGATGGCCTTTATCAAAAATTGTAAAAGATGACATAGCAGGTGATTATATTATTGCTGAAATGGGAGTAACAGACCTTACTGACATTGACAAGTTCCATCCTAAAATAGCTGTAATTACAAATATTGTTTCTGACCATTTAGTTAGATTTAACAACTTGGAGAATTACCTGAAAACTAAGATGAGAATATTTCAGAATCTTGATTCAAAAGACTGTTCAATCTTAAACAGCGATGATGAAATACTGAAGAACATTAAAATTGGCAATGACTTGGATCTCAGGGTGTTTTCAACTGGTTTTGTAACTCAAAATGGTATTTGCATATCTGAACGGGGAGAAATTATTGAGATTAATGGAAACGATACAAATATTGTGTTAAAGAAATCTGAAATTCCAAAAACCGAATTTCTTGAAAATGTATTAGCCGCAATAGCTGTTTGCAGAGCGTTGAATATATCGTGCTTGGACATAAAAAATGGATTAAGGCAATATAAAGGTTTATCACACAGAGTTGAGTTGGTTAATAAAAAGGGTAGTTGCTTTATATACAATGATGCAAAAGCGACAAATCCGCAGGCCACAAGCAAATCTTTCAAAAAAGTATTAGAAGAGAAAAATGGCAATAAACAAATAATATTAATAATGGGCGGACGTGAAAAACTTCTTGATTACCAAATGGTTATTGATGAATTAAAAGAAAATATAAAAAAGATTTTTATTTATTCAAGTCCGGTAGCGGAAAGAATGGAAGAAATATTTGTAAATATAGGAGTCAAAGCTGAAATTGTTGAAGGTTTTGATAATTGTGTTTATGCTGCAATAAACTTTTGTGTACCTGGCGATACAATAATGTTGTCTCCCGGAACATCTGTTGATGAAACGCAGTATAGGGATGCTTATTACCTTGGGACCGCGTTCAAAGAAATAATAATAAAAAAAGAAAAGGCAGGTTCACTTTGTTGATAATATTTTTAGGTAAACCGGGAACTGGAAAAACAGAAATATCATCCAGGCTTCAAAAAATCATAGGATGTTCTCTTATAAATGTGGATGGAATAGAAAAAAAATTAAAAACTGTTACAGGATTAGGTACAGTATCTGAATATAAATATCCTGTTTCCATGATAGTTTCAGAGATTTTAATCGATAAAGGTGAAACAGTAATTGTCGATGGGAACTTCAGACTTAAAAAAACCAGGGATGCTTTTATTCAACTGGCAAAAAAAAGAAAAAAAGAAGTGTTTTTGTTTTACTGCACATGTTCTGCTGAAACTGCTGAAAAGAGGATAGCACTAAAACATGATATAAGTCCTGGATATTATAAAAAGGATCTTTCTTTTGAAGATAAAGAAAAGAAAGAGGATAGAATGGACTCTGAGTATATTGTATTGGATACAATGCTGAATCCAGACAAAATAGTGAAAAAAGTTACAGAAATATTGGGAATACAATGCTGAAAAATCGTTGGTTTGTTATAGTACTGTTTCTTCTATGTTTCCATGTCAACGCCGGTTCGGAAGTTATTTACAAAAAAGTTGAAGAAAAGACAGTAATGGAAGGTTTGGTTTATCAAAAGATTACTGTGGAAAAACCTGCAAAAGCAACTGTCCACATTATTGTATGCGATGTAAAGAATCCCAATATAACTTTGAAAGCCGCACTTGCTAATGACAAAATAGGTGTCAAAAGAGAGTTTTTGAAGGAAATGGCTGAAAAAAACTCTGCAATCGCTGGTATTAACGCCAACTATTTTGGGTACAAGGAAAACGAAAGGCCGGAAGGAACAATTAGAGGAATACTTGTAATAGACGGTAACTTTGTTTCTACAGTAAACTCAAAAGATCCATGGATAAATGCGTATGTCGGAATTGATTCAAATGA
>JAVCCS010000094.1 GCA_030765365.1 Candidatus Theseobacter exili | reverse complement strand
TGTTTATTTGGATTATCAATGGCGTGTTCTTCAATAGTCATCGCCGAGGACAGACCCCTGCCTGATTATGGTTTATGTAAAAAGGCCCATGGAGACGGCACTCTTATTTTAAGCGGCAATGTACGTGTTTCCTTAATAGGAATAGATAAACCTCTACCTACCGAGGAATCACTTATTTTCTTGAACAATCTTGTGCAAAATAAAGATGTCTGGCTGGAATATGACCCCAACAATAAAATAGTCAATCACCGAAACAATCATGAACATCTCCTTGCATATGTTTATCTTGAAGATGGAACATTTGTAAATAAAACACTTATCTGGCACGGTTATGGAATAGTTGATACCAGATATCCATTTAAGTTTTCAAAAAAATTCTTAAGGCTTGAACGCCATGCACAAAAGGACAAATCCGGAATTTGGTCAGATCCCGGGAAAATTCCTTTCGTTGCATCAAAAACTGATCGGATTGTTCATCTGCCGACCTGTCCAAGGGCAAGAAACATCAGGATAAACCAGAAAATAATAATAAAAAGCCGTGCAGAAGCCGACACAATGGGCTACAGCCCCTGCACCAATTGTGCTCCTTACAGAGAATAACTATTGCAACAAAAGGATCTTGCCTTGATCCATTTTTCCATAGAACATACATAGTTCCAAAAAACCGACTTACTCTTTTTTCTTACTACCTGATTCTTTAAAAAGTTCTCCAATTCCGCCAAGGCTTGCTAATATTCCGGATGTTTCAATCGGAATAAAAACCTTATTTGCCTCACCTTTAGAAATTGCTTCCAAAGCTTCCAAGTACTTAATAGCAATCAAATCGTTTGTAGGATTTCCTTCATGAATTGCTTTATAAACAGTATTAATAGCCTGTGCTTCACCTTCAGCTATTGTCAATTTCTGATATTTCTCAGCATCAGCAACCCTTTTAATGGCTTCTGCTTCACCTGTCGCATTTTGAATAGCAGCTTCCCTGGCTCCTTCTGATTTTAGAATTGCTGATCTCTTTTCTCCCTCAGCCTCCAAAATCATAGCACGCCGGTCACGTTCAGCCTTCATTTGACGGTGCATGGCATCTGTTACATCAGCAGGAGGCTCAATCCTCTGAAGCTCTACCCGGGAAACCCTGCCACCCCATTTATCAGTTGCCTCGTCAAGAACCAGTCTAAGTTTAGAGTTAATTGACTCACGCGAAACCAAACTCTCATCAAGAGACATATCACCGATAACATTTCTCAAGTTTGTCTGAGCTAGTTTTGTAACTGCTATATAATAATTAGCAATGTTATATACATACTTATATGGATCTGTAACTTCGTAATAAACAACCGCATCTACCTCAACGACAACATTGTCTTTTGTAATAACACCTTGAGGAGGCACATCTACAACCTGCTCGCGAATATCAATCTTCCGTAACGAATCGATAAGAGGAAAAATTATTGCTAAGCCGCTATCAGCAATCCTGTGAAATTTCCCAATTCTTTCAATAACTCCCTTCTCAGAAGGATGAACAATTTTTACTGCTCTAAGTGTAAAAATGAAAAGAACAACTACTACTATAATTACCAGTATTAATCCACCGCTCATTCGCTTTTCTCCTCCTTCTTTCGTACAACAGCTTTAGTCCCTGAAATTTTATCAACTATTACATGTTCACCTTTAGGAATTTTACTCCAATCTTCAGTTACAGCTCTCCATTCATCATCCTCAGTACGTATTATACCTGTTTGAGCATCTTGATCAATATCTTCTATAACAACACCAATAGAACCAACAGCCCTTTCATAACCGGCTTTTTTCCCTGAATCCTTTGTAATACGGTTTGCAATCTTTCTTGAAAAAGCAAGAGCAAGCCCTGAAAAAGCAGCAAAAGCAGTCCATTGCCAAATTACGGCCAATCCAAAATATGACACCAATGCTGCAGCCACAGCTCCCACCCCGAAACAAGCAATAAAAAAACCAAGCGTCAGCATCTCAGCAATAAAGAATATTGCTGCCATAACAGCCCATATTAACCAGCCAGGTATACCTCCCATTATAAATCCTCCTTTCAGAAACCAATAGCTTGATTATTATTCATATTATCAAATAAATAATAATCAGAACAAAGAAACATTAATATAAATTTACATAATTTTCGGCCTAAGCGATCGAAAATCATATGAGAATCGAGTCAAAAGATATTGGTTCAAATTCAAAATTAACTCCGTACCTGTGTGCCTATTTATAAATCAATCAATTACAGCCAACTTCGCATAAGCAGCCGATAACAATTTTGTTTCTCTGCGTTTTTCGAATATAACTGAAAGTTTTTGAGCTCCCCCGTCTCCAATAACCTCCAAAATTTCTCCTTCCCCAAACATAAAATGCTTAACCTTCTGTCCAACATAATATCCATCAAAAACTTTTTTTGATTTCTCGGAGGCACTATCATCAATTTCCCTCTTAGAAAAAAGACGCCATGAAGAAAACCTGTCAACATCCTTAACGCATTCAGGCACCAGCTCGGAAAGAAACCTGGAAGGAATTGCATAATTTCTTTTTCCATAAAGCAACCTGCTTTCAGCCGAACAGAGAAAAAGCCTTTCCATTGCCCTGGTCATTCCTACATAGCAAAGTCTTCTTTCTTCATCCAGTTCCTCCGGATCAGACAAACTGCTTGAATGTGGGAAAATACCCTCTTCCATCCCAACCATAAAAACTAAAGGAAACTCAAGCCCCTTTGCGCAGTGAAGAGTCATTAATGTCACCTTGTCATCCTCAGACTGCCATTGGTCAACACCTGATATTAATGCAGCATTCTCAAGAAAGTCCATCAATGTCCCGCCATCGGTTCTATCTGAAAACTCTTCAGCAGCCGAAACAAGTTCCTTGACGTTTTCAATACGCACCTGAGCCTGTATCTTGTCTTCTTTTTTAAGCTCTTGAAAATAAGATGTCCTATCGATGATATCACGTATTAAAAGACCAAGACTTTTTGAATCTTTTTCAGCACGTAAATCTTCAATCAAGTGGTAGAATTGCTCCAGGTTCTTTTTTGCTCTTTCAGAAATGTCCTCGCTTTCATTCATAACACCAAAGGCCCATCCAAGAGATATTCCTTTTTTTCTGGCAAGCTGCTCTAACCCTATAACAGTACCGCCCCCAATCCCTCTTGCCGGTACATTAATGATCCTGCGCAAACTTAATTCATCATCAGGAAATTCAATAAATTTGAGATATGCCAAAATATCTTTTATTTCTTTACGGCGGTAAAAGCTAATTCCCCCAACAATATCATAAGGAATTCTTAACCTTCTCAAACCCTCTTCAAACAATCTTGACTGAGCATGCATACGATAAAAAACAACCATCTGGCTGTATTCCATATTTAAAGTTTCTTTAGCCCATGCAATGCCCCTGACAACAAAATCTACTTCCTCAGCCTCTGTCCTTGCAGTGTATCTTACTAAAAGATCCCCCGGACCTTTGTCAGTCCAAAGGGCTTTTTCTTTTCTGCCCCTATTGTTTTCAATCAACTTGTTTGCTGCATTGAGAATGTTCCCCGTTGAACGGTAATTTCTATCAAGAGTTATGTTTTTCACTTCAGAATAATCATTTTCAAAATTAAAAATATTTTTGTAATCAGCCCCTCTCCAACGGTAAATTGACTGGTCAGGATCGCCAACGACACAAACACTGCTGTGTTTCCTGGCAAGGAGGTGAACTAAAAGATATTGTGAATGATTTGTATCTTGATATTCATCAACCAGAATATGCTTGAACTTCTCCTGATATGAAGAAAGGATATCATTATTCTCTCTAAAGATTCTAACAGTATGCATTATCAAATCATCAAAATCCAAAGCATTATTTGCCATTAGCTTCTTATTATATAGCGTATATATATTACTTACTGTTTTATCAAAATAATCTCCAATCCTATCTGCAAACTGTTCAGGAGAATAAAGCTCGTTTTTAGCATTACTTATTTTTTCTTTTACAGACTGAACTCTGAATTTTTTGTCGTCTATCTGAAGCTCTTTCATACATGTCTTAACAAGCATCAGGCTGTCGTCCTGATCATAAATCACAAAATCCGGTCTAAATCCCAAAACACCAATTTCTTTTCGCAAAATACGCACACAAACAGAATGAAAAGTTCCGACAGTCAAACCGGGATAAAGACCGACAAGCCTTTCAATTCTGTTTTTCATTTCACCAGCGGCTTTATTTGTAAATGTCACAGCGAGAATATTTCTCGCATTAACTCTCGACATAAGCAAATAAGCAATTCTGTAAGTAATAACTCGTGTTTTGCCACTGCCCGCACCTGCAAGCACTAAAAGAGGACCAGTTAAATATTTAACTGCTTCAGCCTGCTTCTCATTCAATTCACTAAAAATATCCACAAATACTCTCCAATCTATCAAAAAAAATTCATCATTTGTTCAATTTAAACATTCTACGCAAACACTAGCAGGTTTTCACCCAATTTCTCCATATTTTCTTAGATAACACTAATTATCATTTTCCTTCTCTTATTCCTTGCAACATAAAGAATCAATAGTTATAATGTCAAAATCAGTTTGTAATCTATCTTACAGTAACCTGTTCATACAGTATATAGGAGGAGGAAAACCAAGATGACAAGAAAACTTTCAATTTGGCTAGTTCTGTTGCCTATTCTTGCTCTACCATTTATGGGATTCAGTTGCGGAGGAGACAGCGGAAAAGACACTCTTAACGTATCCGGAACTTACCTTGTTGATCTGAGCAAAATGGGAGATGCAGTTCAAAGGACATGGAACATAACCCAAAACAGCAGTGATGTAACAGTTAATTCAAGTGCTGGTTTTACATTTATCGGTTTTATTGCTGGAGTCCAAATGAAGTATGAAAGAATTTATGATGATCGCGATTCAGGACAAACCCGTTATGAACGCGGCATAATAATTTTCAATAAAGATAACGGAAGTTTTCAAGGTTCAGCTAGTGTATCTGCAGTAGACCCTGAAACACAGAACGATGTTCTTCTTGACGAAGGAGCATATTCTGGAGTCAAAATAAGCTGAACATCCTATGTATAAATAGAAAGCGCCACCGGATTTCCGGTGGCGTTTTTTTTACTACAAATCTAAATTCTCTCTTTAATATACCTTACAGCCTCTTCAGCAGATTGAACAATCACAAACAAATCTTCAAAAGATTCACTTTTTAAAGCCCCGGCCTGAACAACAACGTCTTTTATCCAGTTAAACAAACCGGTGTAATAACCATGTGTGTTTAAAAGAATAACCGGAGGAAGTTTTTTTCTTTTATAATACAATTCTACAAGCTGATCATCTACAGCATGCATAAGTTCGCTTAATGTTCCGACACCGCCTGGAAGACATACAATAAAGTCACCTTCTTCGATCAACCTTGCTTTTCTTTTGTTAAAATCCCCAGCGCTTTCACAGGAGTCAAGCCTTGAATGCTTATAATGTTCATAGGCCTCAATTATAATCCCGTGAACCTGGCCACCTGCATCTTTTCCCCCATCAGTAAGGGCTCCCATAACACCGTTTCTTCCGGCACCGTTAAACTGAGACCATCCTTCCTGTCCTATTAAATATCCAAGACGGTAAGCATCTTTAAGAATATGTGACGGTAAAGACGATGAAGATGAACCAAAGCAGCTGACACTAATGTTTCCCTCAGAAAGAGGCTTTCTCACTTCTTATCAAAACCTTTCTCCGTTTTCAGCATCTTGCTAATGGCATTTTCAATGCCGCCTCCCCTTACTAAAACAAGTATTGCTGAATGAGGAACAATAATATATTTCTGACCTTCATACTGCATTTCTATCCCCGCATTTCTAAGAAAAACGCAATGATCTCCGGCCACTGCTTGGAGAGGAAAATATTTTTTCTCCTTGTTCTCTTTCTGCGCCCATGGTTCAGAATCAAACGAATTTGGATCGGGTATGGGGTAACCTGGACCAGTCTTAATGACTGTTCCGCTCTGAACCTTCTCCTTTTCCTTTACACCCTGAGGAAGATAAAGCCCATGCTCATTTCTATCTCTGGCTTTATCTGGTTCAACTAAAACACGGTCACCAACAATAATTAACTCTTTACTCATATAAAACACCTCTATTCAATTATTGAAAACATAATGGTAATAATAGCATCATTTTTTTGCTAAATGAATTATTAATATTACAAAAACAATCCTCTCCAATTTCTTAAAAAATATAAAACTAATAATCAAAACTTCTTTTTATACATATGACAATAAGGTTTTTTTTTGTTCTTATTGTAATAGTTTTGGTGGTATTCCTCAGCCTTCCAAAATCTGCTGACAGGCAGTACTTTTGTTACCACTTGATAGCCTTTATCTTTTAGGATATAGATCAATTTATCAGCAATCTTTTTCTCCTGTTCATTATTAGTAAATATTACGGATAGATATTGTTCGCCAATATCCGGGCCCTGCCCATCAGCTTGTGTTGGATCATGAATCTCAAAGAAAAACCTGGCAAGATCTTCATAACTCACTTTATTTACATCGTATGTTATTTCCACAATCTCTATGTGGCCTGTATTTCTATAACTGACATCCTGATAGGAAGGATTTTCTAAAGAACCACCCATATAACCTGACAAGACAGAAATAACACCCTCTTTATGATCAAACAAATACTCTACACCCCAGAAACATCCTCCAGCAAAATAAGCCTTAGCAATGTCGGGATTTTCCCGTTCAGGTGAGAATGTCAGCGAGATTGAATTTACACAATGTCTTACATTTTTTTCTGTAAGTTTTCCTCCCTCAAAAACATGTCCCATATGTGCTCCGCAATTAGCGCATAATATCTCGGTTCTTTTTCCATCAGCATCCTTTTGTCTTCTAATAGCTCCTTTGATTTCACTATCAAAAGTTGGCCATCCACATGAAGATTCGAATTTATCACTTGAATTATAAAGGCGTGCATTACATCGCTTACAAAAATAATTACCCTTCTCAAAAAAATCATCATACCTTCCACTGAATGGCGCCTCTGTACCTTTATAAACAATGACTCTTTCTTCATCCTTTGAAAGTTTTTTATAGCTGTTCTTATCCAAAACAGGTCCCCCAAAACATGGAATTAAGTAAAAAGTAATTACTGCCGAAAACACCATTATTATATATTTTTGCACGATTTTTCCCTTTTCACACACATAACGGTATTTCAATCCTGTTACAAAATTAAACTATATAAGACGGATAAAACAGCGTTGGAAAGCATAACTCTACAACCTATTTTAGATTTTCTGATTTGATAGCAAAATGTGTCGAACACCTACACACTTTTCTGTCCGCAAAAGAAATTCGATAAGGGCAGTTTGTAGACTCCTGGAAAATTAGAAAAAGCATATTGTTCCCATCCTTATAATCTACCTCGCACATGTCACACTCTACATATCGTTCGTTTTCCAGACATGATAAGCCGTGGGGACATTTCGTTGTTTCAGCCAAAACTGCATCTGAAATTCAAAATTTCAGATTTCCACCGCCCTTTATAAAAGCAACAACTATTCACGATTAAATAAATGCTCGTTATTGCTTTAATTTTATCACTTATGCCAAACTTACCGAAACATTACTTTAGGCCGTCCGTTTCTGTCTTTGATAACAGCATTTTATTAGATCGGCAATTGTATAAAAAACATAGGCTTACAACCTAATAATGGATAAATATTGTTCAACAAAAACACTTATCAATGAACTCATCCTGTAACATATTCATTTATTCAATATGGAACAATTTTTGAGCAATATAAAACAAATCAAAACGCTATCTCTGAGATGAAGAATAAAAGTATAAGTCCGATGAAGCTTAAAATAGATGTTATTATTACTATTCCGGTAATTTCTGCTAATTTATATTCATATCTTTCAGCAAAAACTGCCAGTGAGATAGCAGCAGGAATACCACTTTGAAGAAATAAAAATCTTTTCAACTCATTATTAATATCCATAAAAAGAACAATCACCAGGTAAGCAGATAAGGTAAGGACTAAACTCCTGAATATTGAATACATGAACGCTTTCTTTATTGAATGCAAAGAAAAATTATCATAAATAAAGACCCAGAGAAAAAATTGCTAAACCTCCCGCCGTCTTACTCAACAGTGATAAAGCATTAGTTACTATCTTTAATCTGAGATTAAAAACAGAGCATATCACGCCAAGAAAAAGTGAAATAATCAGAGGGTTTTTTATGATTTTAAGGAAAAACATCCCGCCTTTTTCTTTTCTGTTAGCATATTCAAAATATATTAAAGTGAGGACAATTCCTGTAAATCCAAGTATAGAAGCCATGAAAACAGCAAGGGGAAGCCACCTCCCTCCATAAAGAGTTTCAAAAAATGGAACACCAAAAAAGGTATTACTCCCAAAACATATTGAAAGGCTTAATAAAATAAAATTATCCTTACTAATAACATTGATTTTTTTCAGCACGTAAAGCATTAATAGTACGATAAAAATTGGAAGGAGAGAACCTAAGGCAACTTTATAATCAATGGAAGACAAATCAGTGTTGGATATACTGACAAAAAAAAGGGAGGGTAAAGCGAAATAATAGAGGAAAGAAGCAATAATTTTTTTATTCTCACATGAAAATATTCCTGTTTTTCTACTCAGCATACCAAGAAGAATTATCATCAAAATTACAATTAAACTATTTAAAATTTCCATTTGCCTTTATCCTTCAGGGTATAAGCCCACATGTCTTTAAAAAATATCTATGAAATGTTGAATCATATTTGCCAGGTTGACTCTGTCTCTTACCCCTCATCCCTTTTCATTTAACTTAATATTTTAACTTCGCACCTTATTTTGTACTATTTTTTATATTCTTCTGTGTGGCTATGTATAATTTTTCGACTTTCCCCCTTGCCCAAGGAGTCTTTCGCAGGAATTTCAGGCTGGACTTCACTGACGGGTCGCTGTTGAAACACCGGATGTCTATGAGTTCGCCCAACTCGCTCCAGCCATAATGCTCAACCAGGCTATTCACGATCTTTTCCAGAGTAATGCCGTGCAACGGGTTATTAACTTGTGACTCATTCATAAACTGGCTTTGTCCTTCTTTTGTGGAAATTTCATTTACGTGTAACGTTAAAACTCATCTATTGGTGCGTAGCACCAGTAAATTACCAATTAGATGAAATGCTTTGTTCTCTTTTAATCCGCAAGCCCATGTAGAACTGGACTGGTCAATAGGTGAACAATTTCTCCATAGAATACTTTTTGCCTGTGAATTCATTCAACGCATTACGAATTTTAGATTGAACCTTAGGTGTTAACCTTCTGCCTTTGCACGCCCGGGATACCATCTTGTGAGTTATCTGCTCAGTGGAAACAGAAACCAAATCACTCGCTTTTAAGCCTAGATCTAACATGATTTGTGCAACGGGTTGCTCTCCAAAATTGAGCTCAATCTCATTTTTCATTTCTAAAAGTTTTCCTTAAAACGCGCCATTTTAGCTTAACGGCTCAGTTCGCCGTGTTCAAGTTGATGAGCACTTTAGGTGATTTATTATTCACATAGTGTCCGCTATGAATGAGCAGCCGGATGTATGCAGTTCCACTCCATGAATTTGTTAAAAGGATTATTGCTAGCGTTTAACAATCCTTTAACCATTCAACAGCATCTTCTATTTCCCAAAATACCTTCAAATGAGTAGCTCTATTTACAACTACATTTTCAAGATGTCCACTTGCAGTACCCTTCAAATATAGTGGAGCAAGCACTGCAATATTAGCCTTTCTAGGAGATATATGAGCAATATGTTTTCCTAAAAAATGCTCAGCAAATATTCCAATTCTCCCTGAGATTCTACTGAAATCGAGAAGTATATTGGGACACTTGGTTTCCCTGTACGCTTTGAGAATACGTTGCGTGTTTTCAATCATCTTAGCAAGGTTTCCAAACTGGCCCTCAAAGGAACAATGTAAATAATGATCTATGAGTGATATCTTTTTCAGCTCTACCGTCATTATCTTTCCTCACACAAAATTTTGTAAATACCGAAATATAAATATACAATATTACTTATTGCTTCTTCACTTACTCCAAATAATTTTGAATGAACCTTATACATTAAACCGCGCAAATTTAACACAGCTATTAAGCTGACTGAATATACTATTAGGTTTATTAAAAGGTTCCATAGAAAAAAATCTTGAAGTTTATTTAAATCCATTTCTTTATCCTTTCAAGTTTGTCAAACTTCCTAGGCTCACCTACGGCCCAAGTGCTTTGCCGATAGCCTAGTATTCGCCGTCAGTTACAGCTCTTTGTTAGACAGGTTGCAGTTAAGCTTCATTTCTTTTGCATATGTTGTGAAATAAAATTATAAAGCCAAGCAAAGATCCATCCACCAACTAATCCATCAACAAAAGCCCATACTAAACCAATAATGCTACCCAGAGGGCTTATACTATAGCCACGATATAACCGGCCTATAAAAGTAACCTCTCCCGTAACACCATCAAAAGCAATGATCCACCAAGTTAGAAAAAAAAGGCCTAGTCCCCAAATAATTCCACACGTAAATGCAAATGCTTTTACATTCAGCTTCATTTCTATCCTCCTTGAGTTTGTTTATCTAACATATTAAAATATTTACGTCGAGAATATACAAAATATCTGCACTAGTCAACTAAGTGGATAATCTTTTGCTGGACAGACAACACTATCAATGAAACCTACAAACCTTACTATAGGAAATGGGTGGCTAAGTATATTCTCTATGCACAAAACTCATAAATATATCAGGTCATACTCTCCATCAACCCGATTTTGTTCAGCTTCCGAAATGTTTTAAACAAAAAAAAACGGCATTAAGCATTAACAATCACCTAATACCGTCTTCTTATTTTGGTGCCGGAGGGGGGACTTGAACCCCCACGAGACTAAGTCTCTGCGGATTTTGAGTCCGCCGCGTCTGCCAATTCCACCACTCCGGCTATTTATCAAAATTTCCTGCATTCTATTAAGCACAATATCCGATGTCAAAAATTAATGGGCTTTTGTATTTAGCTAATTGTTTCTTTAAATCGTCTTAAGGATCTGTCCCAGGTTTTTTCAACATCATCAGGAAAATAGCAGGCAACCATTTCTCCGCGAGATCTGTGATACTCAAGACATGCGCAGCAATTACCCTTTCTTGAACATCCGGGATAACTGCAGTTACATATATCAAGGTTTCTTTTATATCTCGTACAATCAGCCATTCTGTTCTGCCTTTCTAAACTTTATCCTCCATTTTCTACAGAAAGGATTATCTCCATAATTTCCTCCGGAGAAGAAGCTTCTTTTACCCGATTAATGAAACCCGGAATTCGGCTAATTCTGGCAATTTCCGCTAATGTCTTTACATGCGGTCCAGACATGCTGTAAGGAGCTACAAGAAAAAAGAAAAGATTTGTGGGATTTCCGTCTAATGAATCAAAATCAACTCCGTCACGTGAAACACCAAGACACCCAACTATATCATTCACAGCATCGCTCTTGGCATGAGGTACCGCAATACCATTTTCCAGTCCGGTACTTGCGGAATTTTCACGTTCTACTACTGCTTGCAAAACAGCATCCCTGTTTACAAGCTTGCCTGCCCTGTCAAGCACATCAATCAAAGATTCAATTATTGAGGTTTTTGTCCCCGATAATGTGTTTAATAGAATAAGATCTTTATTTAGTAAACTTGATAACTTCATTTTAACCACCTATTTTAAGGATAAAAAAATTCGAGCAATTTTAGCACAAGAAATCAATCTGACAAGTAAAATATTACTAATCTAAAGATTTTTCTCATGCCATACGATCGTAGTAATCCTCTATCCATTCCTTATTTTTTACAACCAGTACAGGACTTTCTGATTCACGAAATATCCGCTCAGATTCATCATAAAAAACGTCACGCCGACTTTTAACTTCACCAAGCTCTCCCATTACAATTAAATCAGTTCCTATTTCTTTAGCCTTTTTTACAACTTCATTATGAACCTCACCTTTGCCCAAATGAGTTTTTGCACTAATGCCCAAAGCAGAAGCCAGATCCTCTACATATCGGAGATATCTGCGTCCGTCCTCTTCAAGATCCCTTTCGTAATCCATTTCTTCCATTTTAACGAAGATCCTTGCTTTTAGAAGGTCATCCAGCACTTTTGTATCAACCACATATACTGCATGAAGCTCTCCATTCATCTGTTTAGCCAAACAGATAGCATATTTTGCAGCAAGGATAGACGCTTCGTTTCCTTCGACAAAAATAAGTATTTTTTCAACTAACCTATCCCTGATCATGTGCCTATCCTCCCTTTTTCTTCTTAAGCCTGTTTTTTATCATTTTCTGAATAAAAAAAGCTTGTCTATCAAATTCATTAAGCATTTCCTGAATATACTGAAGCGTTTCTTCATAGTCAGGAATATAAACTTTTTCCAGTGCGTTTACCCGTCGTATTGTTTTTTGTACTTCATTTGATAATCTCATTACAGAAACCTTCAGCTGTGCCAGGTCACCAAGCATAGAAAGTACTTCGCTAAATAAACTAACGGTTTCATCAACCCAAAAACTGTTTTCTGACAGTTCATAATAGGGTTTATGTGCCCTGGATTCTGTCTGTATAAGAGGTATAGATACTCCCATTACCCTTCTGTTTCTTATAGAAACATCCCAATCAATCGAAACAGTGGACGATAAGGAGGAAATTTTATTTCTTCCATTTTGAATTATCGCTTCATCGAAAGCGCTGTATGCTTCCTGCAGCTTTTCTTCAACCTTTCTTTGTGCTTCTTCTGCCCTGTCAACCATTCCCATTAACTCAGAAACCAGTATATCTCTTTTCTGTTCCAACAGCGCATGACCTTCTTGAGCAAAAGACAAATCCCGTTTCAAATTTATCAGGTTTGTTTTTGTTGGAGCTATTCCATAACGGGCCATACTTATCCCTTTTAATAATAATTTTTCTTACTTACCGTAATATGCCTGAATTTCTTCTTCATTAATTCTGTGAAGTTCCTCTTTCGGAAGTACTGATACTACTTTCCATCCTATTTCAAGAGTTTCTTCGATTGACCTCTGTTCGGTGTATTGCTGGCTTAAAAACTGTTTTTCAAATATTTCGCCAAATTCCAAATATTTATGATCAAGAGGCGCTAACTCTTCCTCACCTATTACTGATGCAAGCGCTCTTACATCTTTTACACGCGCATATGCTGCAAAAAGCTGACTGGCCAAATGAGGGTGATCGGCACGAGTCATACCTTCTCCAATTCCATCTTTCATGAGCCTTGATAATGACGGCAAGCCAGCAATTGGTGGGTATATTCCTCTCTGGTGAAGTTGCCTTTCATGAACGATCTGTCCCTCCGTAATATACCCGGTCAAGTCGGGAACAGGATGCGTTATGTCATCATTAGGCATAGTTAATATAGGCATCTGTGTTATTGATCCTTCCTGTCCTTTAATCATGCCCGCACGCTCATAAATTGAAGCTAAATCACTGTATAAATAACCAGGATATCCTTTCCGACTCGGTATCTCACCTCGAAGTGTTGATATTTCTCTCAAGCTTTCGCAGTAATTGGCCATATCTGTCATTATTACAAGCACATGCATACCTTTTGAAAAAGCGAGGTATTCAGCTATTGTTAAAGCTGCTCTGGGAGTAACCAGCCTTTCTATTGGAGGATCATCAGCAAGATTCAGGAACAGCACAACTTTGTCCAGAACCCCGCTGTCTTCAAAGTTTCTGATAAAATACTGCGCAGCGTCAAACTTAATTCCCATCGCCGCAAATATAACTGCAAAACCCGTATCTTCACCTACAATC
>JAVCCS010000185.1 GCA_030765365.1 Candidatus Theseobacter exili | reverse complement strand
TTCTCAGGAAGGCAGCAGAAATCTTTATCTCCTTTATGCCCATATAGGCATGAACAAGGCTTCCCTTATCATCTATGAGTGGAGATTCAATGGCTGACAGTTCTGTGTCCTCATTTGGGGGACCCACTGTCGGTTCCGCTGTCTCCCCCGTGTTCGGTTTATCCCTTTCCTTTGGGAGGTGCATTGCCTTTCTTGCATCTTCCCATGTCTCCAGTTCATCGTAAATCTTTAAGTCTATCGAGCCATTATTATTGTTCTTTTTTGCAGAATAATATAAAATTAACTCGCCGTTCTTGATGTTATCACGGCTATGTTTTGCGCTATTTCTGATAATATTCTCCAGAATGCTGAAAAAGGCATGTTTGCCAATCTCCCCAAAGGGGATCGTGACAAGTCCATTGAACGAGTTTTTATCATTTTTCGGTTTAATTTCTATTGTTTTAACGTCCTCGGAAGCAGCAATGCCGTCTAATAAAAATTTATTGCGTTTAAATTCGTCAATGAGGTCCTTTATTTTCAGACCCTGCCCATATACAGGCTCAATCGTTCCGGCAAGGGCCACGTAATCCATCCGGCCCTGAATATAATTCAAGAACAGGGAGATGCGATCATAGATCACATTAAAGGTGTTAAGTTTACCGTCTTGATCTATTTTGAATCTTTCCAATATCTCTTCTAATGAGGATTGGTCTTTGTTGGCATTACACTCTTCAATAAATTCTTTTAGCGTATCATTTAATAGATTCCGATCGGAATCCTGGAAACTGTTGGACAGATAATAAATCACATGGGATCCGATGTTGTGTGACATGTTGCGACCGATGATGGTGGCCGCGGCGGCACGGGTGCCATGTTTTATTAGATCATCTTTTGCCTTTTTTGTCGCCATGACTAAGCCGATTGGCAGAAACAACTGATTCGCTAGAATCTGAAAAAACCTAGAATAATGTGAGTCAAGCCTTTTTTTACTATAGAGAAATATTACACCAGCCGTCACATGAGATGTTGGAAGGAAACAATAAAGGTATTTCCAACCCATTATTTTATCTTGGATGGCAAGAAAACGAAACAGGTTGTCAAGTGCATTCTTTAGCTTCGGTTTTTCAATATCCGGTTTGTTTGCAATATCGAAGCCATGCTTGACTTCAATGCCTCCTTTTTCTTGCATACATTCATTGATAACTTTAGATTCAACGGTGAGTTTCCCCCCATTTGTCAGCTTACATTTTCCCTCATTATTGCAATTACAAGAGTAAGAAAGATGGGCAAGAAGATCTACATCGGGCGGTCCTGATTCAGGTTTTTCATCAATTTTTTTTAATACGATCTTGCATGTTTTCTTAACTTCTAAATCTGAAAGAACTTTTGTCAGCGTGATAATGTCATTAGGCGGCAACTTTCGATAATAATTAAAAAGTTTATCAATTATATCAGCAAATTTGCTGCTAAATATAGGAGTGTAACCTTTTAACCAATTATTGGTAAAATAATTATAAAATGAAATCCCAAAATATGCGACGGTTTCATCGAATTCTGGATCATCTTTTGCAATAATTTGTAATAATTCTCGTAACTTCTTGTCATAGTGTTCAAAATTTGTTTCCAAAAAATTAGCCACTGATTTATCTTCTAGGGATTTATCGATCTTAGGACTATCAAAAAACAAAGTTGTTAGGAACTCATTTTCAAGTTCAGCGAATTTGTCTTTCATCCCCCCCCCTTTTCACTTCAAAATGTTCCAGATCGCACAATAAATTGACAATTAGGCAATCTATTTCATCAACAGCTGTATATATATTGTATCATTTTATGGGTACTCTCTCTCCTTTTTCAATCTTTACCAGATTTACAATTGATCTTGAATCTCCCTTTGAATTAAATGTTATCTTGTTAAAGGCACCGGTGTAATTGTTAATTAGTAATATTGATCTCTTTATCTTTTCAATATCAAGGCCATTCTTTTTGATCTCTGATGCAATGATTTTAATAAAATCATAACCAAAAGCCTGGTTTAGATTTGGGGTTTTAGAAAATTTTTGCTCTATTATTCTGCTGAATTTTTCACTGATGTCGGGAGATGTGAATATTATCCTATTGAGAAAGTTTTGGGGCAGGATCTTTAGTGTTTTCTGGACAGGAGGATTTGAAAAACCCATATTACCTAAGACGGGGCTGTCAACTCCAAGCTCTGCCATCTGTTTCAATATATTGGGGTAAGCGATTCCATAACCAAGTATCAATATAGCATCAGGTTTGGTATTTTTTACCTTAAGAATTTGTTGTCGAAAATCCATATTCCTCATATCGTACGGCTCTTCAATAAGAATTTTTCCGGTGAAATGATCTTTGAAATCCTTTACCGCAGATTGTCCAAAATCATCCTTAACAATGAGGGCAGCGATTGATTTAATTCCCACCGAGGTAGCATATTCTGATAAAAGTTCATTTTCTTCTGCGTTACTCACACATGTCCTAAAAATATATTCGCTTTTATCTGTAATGTATGGATGCATAGACCCTGCGAACATAATTGTCTTTGTCCGATCAACAATAGGAGCAATCGCCATGCATGCAGGCGTAGGGCTAACCATGAAAAATTTTATTTTGTCTATATTGATGTTTCTTTGAATTATAGAAACAGTCTCTTTTGCTGCTCCCTTGTTGTCACCATAAACAATTTCAAACGTGAACCCGTACTCCTTACTATTTGAGTTAACTTCTTCTTTCGCAAGTTCCATCCCTTCTTTTATGTAATCGCCTACAAAGGAAATAGGGCCTGTTAGTGGAATTATTGCTGAAATCTTTATGGTTTTTGTATTTGAACTACTACAGCTCCCTAACACGCTAATTGCGAGCACTAACAGAATAAAAAAAGAAATAAACCGAGTATTTTTTTCACTTGATTTTAACATCATTTTTTTTGCCTCACTTTTACTATTTAGATTTACTTGCCTTCAGCCCAAGACATTCAACTATGTCTAATATTGGTGGGCTTCGTCCTTAGCTTTCCCGCTTCTATATTTGCCTGAATTATCATCTCGTCAGGCAATTCGGTCATATTTACAGGAAGATAATCTTCCCTGTCCCAAAAGAAATGAAAATCCTTGAGATATTGCACCTCGTCCAATATTCCCCCCTGTTTTATAGCATCGTCATAAATCTTTGAGCCTGGTAGTGGTTGCAGTATGTTGGCACTAATTTCGACTTCATGCTTTTTGATAAATTCAAAATTACGTTTAATTGATTCTTCTGTTTCACCCGGAAGGCCAAATATTATAAACGTAATAATACGTAATCCAGATGCTTGACAATTTTCGATCGCCTGGTCAATTTCAGATATTCTCACATCTTTTAGATTCAGATCAAGCACCTTTTGGTTGTAACTTTCAACTCCAATCATTATTGTTTCGCAACCATTTGCTGCCATTAATTCTATTAATTGCTTGTCTCCTTTTCTGCATAACAAGTTAGGACGAGTCATGCAGGCCCAAGAAATTCCCGTCTCACCTAAAAACTCACTGATAGCGCGCGCCCGTTCTTGATTATATGTAAAAATATCATCACGAACAAAAATACTTTCCAGTTTATAGCGTTCAATCATTAGTTTAATCTCAAGTATAATCTGATTTGTTTTATAAGTGCGTATCCCTCCACCGCTACAGCAATAGGCACAGCGGTAAGGACATCCTCTCGATGACATAAGGTAAAGACCCCTTTTGTCATTGAAGAGCCATCTGAAATTAGGATTACGAAAGTATGCTTCCAGATCATATAGGGAGTAATCTGGAAACGGGGACTGATCCAACTGCTTGAGCCTTGGTCTCGATTGAGTACGAATGAATTGCCCATTTGATCTATATATTATGCCTTTAATATTGCGGAGATCAGATTGGGATTTTATCGCTGGAAATAATTCAGGAATTGTTAATTCAGCTTCCCCAATAACGGCAACATCAGCCCCCGTTTCCCTTAACCACAATTCCGGTTGATAAAGAAGGGGAGGGCCTCCAATAATTATAGGTGTATTCGCATTTTTTTCTTTTATATATGTAATTAACTGGGATACGTGTTCAAGTACATCAATGCTAACTGTAATGCCAATGATATCATAGCGTTTTTGGTCGAGGTAATGATCTATCAATTTCAAATCAGGCTCATCTAATATCTGAAAATCGCACAGATCTGCCTCATTCTCTGCCTGCTTTATAATTGCATACACTGTTGCTAAAGACGTATTTGGAAGCTTAAATGGAACTCCAGCCGATTTAAAACTTGAGAATGGATTAATTAGTAAAATCTTCAATGCTCTCTCTTCCACCCTTTCGGTCTTAGTGTGTTATTTACTCTCAATTTCCAATTCTTTCCCAAAGAAAAACTCATCCATTTTCCCTTCATGAACACTTCCGTCATTATTTCTTATAGTCTTGCTCAAGGCATTTCTTTCAATTTTACCACCCTTCAAAAGATATATCCTGTCACTGTTCTCTACAGCCAGTTTTACATTCTGCTCAATAAGAAGTACTGTCATTTTAAATCGGGCCACGAAATCGGCAAGAATTTCATAAATCTTGTTGGCATTCTGAGGTGACAGACCCGCGGAGGGCTCGTCCAGAAGCAGCAGACGCGGCATATTCATAAGGGTCATCATAAGGGCCAGTTTGTGCCTTTCTCCACCGCTCAGATGGGACGCATTTTTGACCATGAAACCGGCTCCATTGTCCGTATCAACTTTTTCGGGGAAAAACAAGGAAATCATATCAGACACCCTGTTTCTCACAGGTTGATCAGTGATGTTATGACCCGCCAGATGAAGATTTTCCTGAACCGTCATACTGGGAAAAATTCTGCCACCCTGCATAAAGTAATAAATACCGCCATCAACCTTTTTCTTTACATCATCCATGGTGACGTTTTTATTATCAAAGATGATGTTCCCTCTTTTGGGAGGCAAAAATCCCATAATAACTTTAAGGAGTGTAGATTTGCCGGCACCGTTTTGACCGACTACGGCGGTGATCTCGCCTTTTGTTATTGTTAGATTAAGATCATTCAACACCTCACGCTTGCCATACCCGGCCGAAAGGTTTTCAATCTCAAGCTCTGTAATATCAGATGCCAAGGTATTCCCTCCTGACCTTTGGGTTTCCCAGGACATCAGCCGGCGATCCAAAATGCGTAACTGTTCCATCGTCCATGAAATAACAATGATCTGCAATTTTCAGCACAGCATCCATGTTGTGTTCAATCATAAAAACGCTTATGCCCGATTCGTCCACCATTTGTCTTATTACAGTCAATATTTTTTCAACGATCTGTGGGTTCACGCCTGCGGTCGGTTCGTCCAGCAAAAGAAGGGCATGGTCGCCCATAAAAAGACACGCCAGGGAGATGAGCCTCTGCTGGCCAAAGGAAAAATCGGAGGCATCCCTGAAAAATACATCATTCTTAATTATCTTTGAAAGGGGAGTGTCAAATATATCACCATATCTTTCATATCGTGAAACAAAACGGTCCAAAGGCTGGAGGAACCTGAATTTTTGAGACCACCTTTCTTTTTGATGCTCACCTGGATCAAGTCCTGTTTCCGTGCATGTTTCTCCCAGTACCTTGCCAATAATATCTTCCGCCATTCGGACCTTGTGTTGTTCGGCAACCCCGACACTCTTCTTTAAAAGAGACGCGAATGGAAACTCACCATCCTTTTCTCCGGAGCCGATCAATACATTTTCGATCAGGCTCATATTTTTAAAAACACTCAAATTCTGAAACAGTCTCCCTATCCCAAGACCGGCTATCTGATGAGGCGACATGGAGACTAAGTTGTGGGTATTCACCCGCTCATCATAAAACATTATGGAACCGGAATCAGGTCTGGAAAAACCCGATATAACATTAAACAGCGTTGTCTTGCCGGCGCCATTAGCACCAATCAGGGCCGTGATCTTCCCTCGTTTTACCTCGATATCCACATCTTCTAATACAAGGAAAGATTCTTGATTCCCTCTCCCATGGAAGCGTTTTGAGATACCATCTATTTCAAGAATAGTCTGGGTTCCATTCATTCTTTAAACTCGTACTTTCCAAGCAGTCCTTTGGGCCTGAAGTACATCAGTATAATAAGCAGCATCCCATAAATAATTTGTCTGACATTGGGCGCTATCGTATCCGGTATATGGATTACCCTGATTATTTCAGGCATGATGATCACAAATATGGCGCCGACGATGGAGCCAATAATATTACCGGTACCGCCAATGATCGCCGCGCTTAGTATAAAGATGGATTCGTCCAGTGTAAAACTCGTTGGATCAATGTAAGTGACATAGGTCGCGTACACAAAACCAGCAACAGCGGCAAATCCGGCAGAAATGGCAAAGGCCAGCACTTTAAAGAAAAAAACATTGCGTCCCAGACTTTCCACCATAATTTCCTCATCTCGTATGCCACGCAAAATTCTTCCAAAAGGAGATTGGACCAAAACCTTGAAAAGGGCGATAGAACCTACAGAAAGTATTGTCGTCAACAGGGCATACCCCGGAATTCCGTCCGCCTTGATGAGCCCGAGAAATGCCGGCTTGGGAATCCCCGAAATACCATACGGCCCGTTGGTCAACGGCACGCAATTATACATAATAGAAAATACAACCATCATAAATCCGAGTGTGACCAGTACGAAATAATCTCCGTGCAATCTCAGAGACGGCAGGGAAATAACAAGGCTCGCAATCATTGTCCCCACACATGCCAAAGCAAGGGCAGGGAAAAATGTCAGGTTCAATTTTACCAGAGCAAAAACGGTCAAATATGCGCCGATACCATAAAATGCCGCATGACACAGGGAAAGGAGATTTGTATATCCCAGGAGCAAATTCATGCCGAGTATGAGCAGGATATAGATGTTGATCATGATAAGTATATGCAGATAATATGCCATTATATCTCCCTGACCCTTTTTCCCCAGATACCCTGCGGTCTGAAGAGAAGAAAGGCGATAAGTATAATAAATACAAAAGATTCAGACCACTTGGTAGAAATCTGTGAGACTAAGAGCGCCTGAATAATGCCCAGGGACATTCCTCCTACTATTACCCCTTCAAAATGACCGATTCCCCCAATGATAAGCGCGACAACGGAAATAAGAAGTATATTCATTCCGCCATAGGGGTCCATGCCGACATCGTACGCAACAAGACAACCGGCCAAACCAACCAGGAAAGAACTGATTATGAATATGTACGTTCGCATCCTCAAGATATCGATTCCAAAGCAGGATGTAAGATCACTATCGTCCCTCATGGCCCGCAGGATAATCCCTGATTTGGTGCGGTTAAGTAAAATCAT
>JAVCCS010000294.1 GCA_030765365.1 Candidatus Theseobacter exili | reverse complement strand
CCTATGTTTGTATAAGGTTGGGCAAGGTTTTGGTATTATGAGAAAAAAGGATGAAATGCATAAGCTTTGAATATTATTACTTTTAAGTATCCAACTTCAAAACATTAATAATCAAAGCTTATGCAATCACAAACTAAGGCATTAAATTTTGAAGGTCAAAATTTTTATGTTGGCATAGATGTCCATCTAAAAAGCTGGAATGTTACAATTTTATCAGAACACCTCCATTTAAAGACCTTCAACCAAGCTCCTAATCCTGAAAACTCTCAACCTATTTGAATGAAAAGTATCCAAAAGCTAGATTCTACTCCGCCTATGAGGCCGGTTTCAGTGGATTTTGGGCTCATAGAAAACTAATTGAATTAGGCATAGATAATATTGTTGTTAATCCTGCTGACATACCAACTACGCAAAAAGAAAACACTACTAAATCAGATTCTGTTGACAGTCGAAAAATTGCTCGTTTTCTTCGTTCTGGAGCACTTCAAGGAATACATATACCAAAAATTGAAACTGAAGGTGACAGAATTCTTCTTCGTTCCAGAAATAAGATTATTCAAGACATTGGTCGCATCAAGAGGCGTATAAAGGCACTCCTTTATATACAAGGGATAACCTATCCCCCTGAAATAAGTAACTCTGCGCATTGGTCAGCTCCTTTCATGAAATGGCTTTCAGAAGATGTACACCTTGAAAGTGAGGGTGCACGACAATCTCTATCTCTGCTTGTAAATGAAGCCAAACTATTAAGAACATTGCTCATGAGTGTTACCCAACAAATAAGAAATCTATCCTCGGCAACTTTTTACAGAAAAAACATGTCACTGATCAGGAGTGTCCCTGGAATAGGAATCACAACTGGCATGACTTTTCTTACAGAAATTGAAGATATTAAACGATTTAGAAACTCAGACAAACTAGCAGGTTTTGTTGGTTTAGTTCCAACCTGTCATTCAAGCGGCGCAAAAGAGATTATCGGTGAAATGACGTTCCGTGGTAAAAAACAACTAAGAAGTTATTTAGTTGAAAGTGCTTGGGTAGCCGCGCGAATTGATCCTGCTCTATGCATATGCTTTACAGATCTTTGTAAAAGGATGCCAGCAAATAATGCTATCATAAGGATAGCTAGGAAATTATTGAACAGAATATACTATGTTTTAAAAAATGAGAAAGAATACGTACTCTCTGTTGTTAATTGAATCTTTTATGGATTACCTTTTAAAATTGGAATGACCGCTATATAATACTTGCAGAAAATCTGCTCTAGGGAGAATGCGGCTTCCTCCTTTTGAACTGAAAAGGGAAATGTAGCGATCTGATAAATCATTAGATTGTCTACTGATAGAAGGTTGTTCATAAAGGATTCTTTTTTGTGTTGCTATGAAAGATTGATTTCCATAGCCAAATTGTCAAATATGACTAAAATTGACACGATGATTGTGAACTATTCCTATAAGTTCCAATAGAAATGCCTTGTTGGAAACCAAAAAATAAAGATTGTTTATAATAATAACGAGCCAGCTCCTAACATGCTGACGATGAGAGTGTTAGGTAAATTTATCAACTCCGATGTTAAAGATATTGTTCAGTAAATTTGTAATTCAACATAGAAGTATTATACTTGATCCTGTTTAAAAGAGGCTCGCATAACTGTTTTCAGGTGCTTTTTTTACAAAACTTCTGAATCAGTATTGAAACATCGCAAATTCAGCAATGATTCAGATCTGTTTCAGCCAGGATTCAGAAGAAAAGACTCAAAAAGCAAGATTTCAGACCTGATTCAGACCAGATTCAGAAAGGAGATGAAATAGAAAGTATTGTAACAGAAACTACATCTAAATATTAAATGTCAGTGCAGTGTTGAATTCGCTCGTTGCGAACGTGAATAAATATGAGAAAATATTAGGATGAAATGAAGCGGATGGGCTATTGATTATCTTCTTTCTTTGAGGAGTTTTGAGCAATGGTTTTGACTACCCACAACCCTGCAATGATTATAAAGCCGCTTAAAAAAAGATACTTAAGATCCGGGATCCATCCTTTTCGAGGAGAAACCTCCGGGATCTTTTGTTTTTGAATACTGGGTGAAATAGAATAGTTGTACTGTGGTATCTGAGGCTCAGATACAGTCGTAATTTGTCCCGCTATGGAAGATCCATAACTAATCGGTTCAAAGCTCATTTGTAGGAATTATTTGATAAGTATTATTTGTTGGGTCGAAAAGAAGAGCGTAGTAAAGGAATACCTGGGCCTGCTTCTTGGATTGGTGATGTAGAACACGTCGAGAGTAATCTCCATCAATGAATCCTTCGGTTTGCAGGTCAGACATGGTAAATGGCTTCGCTCCCCATTTTCGATAGAGCTCAGCTAACAAATCATCTTGAATTTTGATCTGAGACCTAATCGCATTTAAGGCTCTTATCTGCTCTTTATTTTTTTGATAGTCAATTTTATTACGACAGGACTTGGAGCAATATGGATAATCTCCGCTGCCTCTTAGGGCAGTGCCGATACACCCATTACGAACACAAATGGAAACTATCTGTTCGGGCCTGTTCACCTGAGGAGTTATATTATCTTCCATACTGGATTACTATTTTTCATTTTCTATTAGATCATTGAGGCTATCACGTAAGTGATATACAGTGTTTCCTACTTTCTTCCAGATTATTCGATCTTGTGATCGGTATCTCTGAAGTTGAGATTCAGAGCATCCAAGAATGCTTAAGGCATCACTGGTTCTTACCCACCTAATAGCAAGGGGGATTTTACGATCCAGAATCTCTTCAATCTTTGCTAGAGAAGCTCTAGTT
>JAVCCS010000052.1 GCA_030765365.1 Candidatus Theseobacter exili | reverse complement strand
TAATAATCCATATGATTGTTATGCAATTAATAATCTTGGAAATATTTTTAGGATAACAGGACAAAAAAAGAAAGCCTGTGAACAATTTCGCAAGTCTCTTCAGATAAATCCAGATCAACCGCTAGTTATAGAAATGTTAAGAAAAATGGAGGTTAAACAGGAAGCTCCAGAGCGTTAAGAGTTTGTAAAAAATAATAAAAAGATTTATGATTTTTACCTAATTACTACATTGATTTTATTATGTTTAAGTTTTTGTTTTGTTTTTTTGAAAAAATGTGTTTAAATTGCCAAGTTATTAGTGATTCATTTTAAATTAATTATAAATTAAGAATATAAACCAGCTTTATAGTGGTGAATTATGGGAATATTTAATAGTTTTTTAGGGCTATTTTCCAGCGATATGGGTATAGACCTTGGGACGGCAAACACATTGGTTTACGTGCGGGGAAAAGGGATTGTTCTTACAGAGCCTTCTGTAGTGGCGATTCAGAAGGGAACAAATAACGTTTTAGCTGTGGGAAATGAGGCTAAAAAGATGTTAGGACGAACTCCCGGTAGTATCGTAGCTATCCGACCTTTAAAAGATGGTGTTATCGCTGATTTTGAAATTACAGAAAGTATGCTTCGCTATTTTATTACTAAAGTTCATAACCGTAAAGCATTGGTGCGGCCAAGAATAGTTGTAGCCGTTCCATCCGGAATTACGGAGGTCGAAAAAAGAGCTGTAAAGGATTCTGCCCTGCATGCAGGGGCAAGAGAAGTTTATCTGATTGAAGAGCCAATGGCGGCAGCTATTGGTGTTGGTTTGCCCGTTCAGGAACCGGCGGGAAACATGATTATTGATATTGGTGGAGGTACAACTGAAGTTGCCATTATATCATTGGCAGGAATTGTTTTCTCTAAGAGTGTTCGTGTTGGCGGCGATGAAATGGACGATTCAATTATCCAGTACTTAAAACGTACGTATAACCTGATGGTTGGAGAAAGAACGGCTGAAAATATCAAAATGGCTATCGGGTCAGCGCATGAACTGAATGAGGAACTAAAAATGGAAGTTAAGGGAAGAGACCTTGTTGCAGGACTTCCTAAAACGCTCAGTATTTGTTCTGATGAAATCAGAGAAGCATTAATGGAAACGGTTTCTACAATTATGGAAGCTGTAAGAATTTCTCTGGAAAAATGTCCACCGGAATTGTCTGCTGATTTAGTGGACAGGGGGGTGATCCTTGCCGGTGGCGGTGCTCTATTAAAAGGGCTTGACCGTCTGATTTCTGATGAAACAGGTCTTGCTGCCACCGTGGCGGACGATCCTTTAAGCTCTGTGGCCCTCGGTACCGGAAAGGTGCTGGAGGAACTAGATTTTCTCCGGAAAATAGTGGTTGCCGAAAAACACGGAGTATAAGTTTGATTCGAGTTCGAAGGGTGGTAGCAGTAGCTATCATCATAGTTATTCCTTTGTCTGTTTTATTACTGCCTTCCTTTCTTAAGGAGAACGCAGAGATTCTGTTCCTAAACACTTTTTCCCCCGTAATGAAGGTATCTAGAGTAATGCGCTCTGGAACCGATCGGTTTTTTAGAGGCATTATAGACCTTTTTAAAGCCAAAGATGAGAATCGCCGACTTCTTTTGGAAAACAGAAAATTAAGCACTGAAAATTTACACTTAAAAGAAGCCCAAAAAGAGAACGCAAGGCTTCATAGACTTCTTTCCTTTGATGAAACCAAAGTTGAATTTTCAACTCCTGCAAGAATCGTTGGTCGTGATTCAGGCCGATGGTATCACACAGTTCTGATAGATAAAGGTTTTTCAAACGGTGTTAGGGAGGGGATGTGTGTTGTTTCAGGTGCAGATCTTGTTGGAAAGGTTATCCAGATAGGTAATAAAGTCAGTAAAGTTCTTCTAATTATTGATCACCACAGTAGAGTAGGGGCCATTGTGCAGCGTTCAAGAGAGAATGGTGTTTTGGAGGGTCGCTCACAGCTTCTATGCAGATTGAATTATCTTTCAAGAAACGCAGATATTAAAGAGGGAGATCTAATTATATCGTCTGGGTTAACTCAAGGTTTTCCGAAAGGTCTTGCAATTGGCAATGTTATGAATGTTCATAAAGAAAAATATGGTTTGTATAGCTATGCTGATATTAAACCTGCTGTCGATTTCGGCAAAATCGAAGAAGTTCTTGTTATAGATCACGGATTAGAAAAGAGCGAAAGCCTGTGATTACGTTAAAAATTACAATATTGATGGCCTTTATTGCAGTATTACAAAGTGCAATTTTGAATTTTTACCCATTATTTGGAAAACATACTATTGATTTTATTTGTATTACAGTCGTTTTTCTAAGTCTCAAGTATGGTTGGCGAAGAGGAGGATATGCTGGAATATTAGGGGGCTTTTTCGAGGATTCTTTTTCCAGTGCAGTACTTGGTTGCAATGCTTTTTCATATGGAATTGTGGCCCTTTTTACCGGGATTGTTTCAACTGTGTTATATCGTGAACATTTAAGCACAAGAATGATGATGGTTTTTGCTGGTTCATTGGTTGTTTACGGAATCAACATGGTTTTTCAACTGTTATTAACTTCCGGGGTAACTTTTTCTACAAGCGAGGTTTTTCAGTCAGCGATATTAAATACTGCAATATCTCCTTTTGTATTCTATGTAATTGAAAAAATACGTATTGATTGAGTCTTTATGAGAGTTAACAGATCTATTTGGTATGCAGACAGAAAAATACTTGTACTGTTAGGGGTTATTTGTGCAGTAATACTTTTTCTGATATTTGAATTATTTTGGGTCCAGGCTGTGAAAGGCTCACATTACAAAGGACTTTCCCGCAATAACCGGGTAAGAAGAATTCGTTTAACTGCTCCAAGGGGAGTAATATTTGATCGTTCAGGTAAGATTCTTGCTGAAAACCGTCCAAGTTTTGATATTTCCGTTGCTCCTGAAGATATTCCAGACAAAGAAAATATGGCACTACAACTAGCTCCATTGCTTGATATGACATCAGAAGAAATACTTGCGAGACTTAAATCAAAAAACAGGCTCCCTTATGTTCCTGTAATCTTAAAGAGAGATGTAAGTATGGAGACATTGATCAGAATTGAAGAGTCTCGTTCTATACTGTGGGGTGTAATTGTTGAAGTATTACCTGTCAGACATTATGCCTTCGGGAAATTAGCCAGTCATATTCTAGGTTACGTAGGTAAAATTAGCAGGGAACAACTCGAGAAATACAAGGATTATGGATATCATCAGCAGGATATGATTGGAAAAATGGGAGTCGAAGTTGCATACGATGAATACCTGAGAGGTGAAGCGGGAGGAATGCAGGTGCAGGTTGATAATAGAGGATATAGAGACCGAATCCTCAGCAGAAAAGATCCTGTACAGGGGAGTGATATTATTCTCAATTTGGATTTAAGGCTTCAACAGATAGTAGAGGATGAATTTGGTTATAACAACAAGGGGTGTGTTGTCGCTTTAGATCCGCAGACAGGGGAAGTTCTTGCTATGTTAAGCCGTCCAGATTTTGATCCTAATGTTTTTGTTGATTTAAAAAGAAGAAATGAAGTGAGGGAACTATTGACTGACACGGGGCATCCTCTATACAACAAGAGTGTTTTCGGAGAATATGCGCCTGGATCTCCATTTAAACTGATAGTTGCAATAGATGCTTTAGAATCTGGTAAACTGGATGTTTCAAAAAAATTTAAATGTACAGGCAAGTTTAAACTTGGGCACGCTTCTTTCCGATGTTGGTTTAAACCTGGACATGGATACGTAAATATTATTAACGGCATAAAGTTTTCGTGCAACGTCTTTTTCTACAATACAATTAAATTGCTCAATATAGATGAAGTTGCAGAACTGGCTCGCAATTTTGGTTTTGGGAGTAAGACAGGCATAGATTTGTTAGGAGAGAAGAAGGGGCTCGTACCTGATCTCAAATGGAAAAAGGAAAAGCTGCAAGAACCATGGTATGGTGGCGATAGTATGAATTTTTGCATTGGTCAGGGAGCGTTATTAGTTACACCAATTCAGATGGCTGTAATGATATCTGCAATTGCAAATGGAGGAAATATCTACCAACCGGCACTTGTTCAAAAAATTATTACTCGTGAAGAAAAGCGCAGTATTTTTATTGAAAAAAAACCTGTTGGGTTCTTAGATGTAAGTTCTGATACTCTTGAGTTGATAAGAAAAGGAATGTACAAAGTAGTAAATGATGAGGACGGTACTGCAAAAGCTGCACGTGTGAATGGAATTGAAGTTGCCGGTAAGACTGGAACTATACAACTGAGATCCGGAGATCTTGATTTAACTCATGCCTGGTTTGTTTCATTTGCTCCATTTGAGAAACCTGAAATTGTCTTAGTAGTTCTAGTTGAGGGAGGCAAATCAGGTGGACGGACTGCTGCTCCGATTGCCAGCAGGATTTATGAGCGCTTTTTTGATATTAATGACGAGGGTGGAGAAACTGATGTCCAGGTATGAAAACCTAAAAAAGGTGAATTATACTTTAATTTTGTGTGTTTTTTTGCTTTTGGGAATTGGACTTATATTTATTTATAGTGCAACCTATCAACGAGAGCATTTTATGGGGGTTATATACAGACAGCTATTATGGGTACTAATAGGAATTATCGCTTTTTCAATAATGCTTAAAATAAATCTGAAATTTCTTGATTCGATCGCATATTTTATTTATGCTGCAAACCTTTTTTTGCTACTAGCTGTACTGTTTGCAGGTAGAGTTCATCTTGGAGCTCAGAGATGGCTACATTTTGGAGGATTTGCATTGCAGCCGTCGGAGTTTGCAAAAGTATCGATAATTTTAGTTCTTGCGCGATATCTATCAGATAACATCGATTTCAGAGATAAAATTAGTTATATCTTAAAGCCTTTTATCCTTGTGACAATACCTATGGTGATGATTATCAAACAGCCGGATCTTGGAACCTCAATGATATTTCTTCCAGTTTTGTTTGCTATGCTTTTTGTCGCCGGAGCTAGGATTAAACTTCTCATGGGAATTGTAGCTTTAGGAGCTTCAGCGCTGCCTGTATTCTGGATGTTTCTTCAAAATTATCAAAAAATGAGATTGAAAGTCTTTATAAATCCGAACATCGACCCTCTTGGAGCAGGATATACTGCAATTCAGTCAAAGATTGCTGTTGGATCAGGCGGTTATTTTGGTAAAGGATGGCTGATGGGAACTCAAAATCAGCTGAGTTTTCTTCCGGAAAGACATACTGATTTTATTTTTTCAGTTCTTGGCGAGGAATGGGGTTTTATTGGGTGCTTGGGTGTGTTGCTTCTTTTTTTAATAATTCTTGTAATGGGGCTTATGATTGCGGATAACTCCGGCAGTCTTTTCGGGAAACTTACAGCTGTGGGGTTAACTGTAATGATAACGAGTCACGTTTTAATAAATGTTGGAATGACAATAGGGATTATGCCAATTACTGGCTTGCCTTTGCCTTTTTTGAGTTATGGTGGGTCTTCTCTTTTAACTATGATGTGTTCAATAGGGTTACTGGAAAATATAAGTATGAGGAAGTCGGTGTTTTACTAATGAAGAATGGATTTATGGAAAAATATGAAAATTTGCTTAGCCTTGTGCAGCGTCCCGGGCGTTACATTGGTGGAGAGATAAATCAAATAATAAAGAATGACTTAAGAGAAAAAACAAGGATGGCTTTGGTTTTTCCTGATGTTTATGAAATAGGAATGAGTTCACTGGGAATACGTATACTTTACGGTCTTATTAATAATCTTGAAGACTTTTATGCTGAAAGGGTTTTTGCTCCGTGGCCTGATATGGAAGAAGAAATGCGTAAGGCTTTTCAGACAATGGTTTCTATTGAAACTAAAACGCCTGTTTCTGAATTTGATATTGTTGGCTTTAGTTTAACTTATGAAATGACTTTTACGAACATTCTTACAATACTTGATCTTTCAGGAATACCTTTTTATTCATCAGAACGAAGAAACGGGTCATGGCCTCTTATTATTGGAGGGGGTCCAGTAACTGTTTCTCCGGAACCTGTTTCCCCATTTTTTGATGTGTTTCTTGTTGGAGATGCCGAAGAGTCTTTGATTGAATTTTTATCACTTTTTAGAAAATATAAAAGTAATAATTCAAAACTGAAAAGGGACGAATTCTTGCTGGAAGCAGCCTCTTCAATTGAAGGAGTTTATGTTCCTGAATTGTATAAAGAAGGATTAGATAAAAACGGTAAACATACAGGATTAGTTCCAGCTTTTTCCGGAGTTCCGGAAAAAGTGATAATGAGAAAAGTCCAAAATGTTGATAAATCATATTTTCCCGTGAAACAGCTTGTTCCTTCAACTGAAATAATACATGACCGTGGAATAATTGAGGTTATGAGAGGATGCTCAAGAGGATGTCGTTTTTGTCAAGCAGGGATGATTCAACGGCCTGCAAGAATGAAAAATGACAAGACAATTTTAAGACAGGCTATGGATCTTATTGATTCTACCGGT
>JAVCCS010000056.1 GCA_030765365.1 Candidatus Theseobacter exili | reverse complement strand
CGCCCGAAAAAAATACCAGGAACCGAATTGAGCGCTTCCACATTAATTCCAAAGTCCTTAAGATACCGGTCAAGACTAATATCTTTCTCCAGAAGCTCTTCAAAAATCACTGGGATATTATTCCCTGGCGAGAATAGCCCAGTCTCCGGCAAAAGAGCCAGATCAAGATCTGCGCGTTTCTTTCTAATAATCTCAATAACACCTGAGTAAAATTTCGTTAATTTTCTGCCGCGCCATACAATAAAACGCTTGCGTGCAGCAATATTTTCTTCAATAAACTCAGCTCGTTTTCTGAAACGAGCTCTATCTTTGAATGAAATTCCGGTCTTAACCCCTGTTTCCCTCTCAAACTCTCTAAACGTGATATCATCATAACTGCTATAGAGGAAGTTTATATGATTCTTGCCGTGAGGTGTTGAAAAACCAGGTATATTCCATACACAAGCCCGCGGGTTGAGGGCTGTATGCATGCCTTTATAGCTTTTCAAATCACCGAATGTATGTGCTAATTCCCTGATCAGTGTGTAGTATTTTTCCCTGACCTCCGGGTGCAGCCAGTTGTAGATAAATAACTGTTTTCCGTCTCCATTGATCATGCGCGCAGTATCCGCGCCTTCAGCAACCTGTTTGTCAGTAACATCATCTTTAAACGGAGGTGGGTACGACCATTCCACTTCTGAATAAAAGTCAATATTATTTTTATTCATAAATTGCGCCAGCAGCCTCCTTGGACCATCACTGATACGCGACTTCTGATAGTGTTGAGCAAGCGAAATAGGAGTGTTGTCGTGTGTATACTGGTAACATCCCATGACATGAAAATTACGTCCGCAGAAGTTCATATACTGGATATAGCGGCTGTATGTCTCATACCACCATTGCAGAGTTCTAACACGTCGGTTCATAGAAACCGGGCCATCATACGCCGGGCCCAGGTCAAAATGCCCTCGCCCTCGCTGCTCCGAATCAAGACCAAAAAATCGACCAATACCACAGGCATAAATAGTTCTCTCCGTGTAATGCCCGAACTTGCGATTATTACCCATCTTTAATTGAGGCAGCGGTCCCTTCACCAAATAAATCCGGAGACTCTTTGCTGCGCATTTTTCAAAATCGCGATGATTGACAATATCCACTGAATTTACTCCATGGTCTGCGAGATGAAGCCAATATAATTTGCGCATCTTATTGGTAGGCAGATGCCGTCCTCCTGTTTCAGCTCCGGCTGCAGACCGAAACGAGCAATGGGATGTCCCCTTGAATTTTTTACTTTTACCATTAACTATTACCTCTATTATTCGTTTAGCGTCATCCGGATATTCCAGTTCCATCACATAAAAAGAGCCCGGATGTTTAAATTGTATCCTGTATGAAAAACCGGCGGAACGATGCCAGGAGGCGACCTCGCGGTAATGAAGCCCGTTTTTTTTGACAATTACCGGTTTTTTTATCTCACCTTTTACAGGGCAGGACTCAAAATTCGGATGCGGGTCGTTTGGATCAGTAAAATCAATCACATCCTCCAGCTGTGTATCCATACCCTCCATATAGCTTTTGCCAGTGATAATTTTCCCGCGATTTTTCGGGATAACAATAAATGGTTCCCAACTGCGCGATTCAATCGTTTTTCCTTCTTGAGCTAACATATCAATAGCAACAACATATACTCCTCCTTTTAAAGCTCCAAGATCCAATCCAAAAACCAAATTGTTACCGTCAATTCTATATGTATCAATCTTGCCTTTTTGAATGTCCTCAATTTTATCACCATCACAGCGTCCGAACTTATATGAAACAACTGGTTTAATATGCTTCAGCCCAACAGGAATTTTTACGTCAATTATTGTGTTTTTATCTTCTATGTAGAAAAGTTCTCCTCCTGAAGGATTAGCAAGGACTAATCGCCCCTGATAAGCTGGAAACCAGTCTCGCGCCCTGCCTATCTTTTTTTTCGAAACTTCCCATTCAGAATCATCAAAACCAGGGGAGCTCCAACCCTTCCCGGCATTGAAACTGTAGCGCCATTCAGGGCCGCTGGCAACCTCTATCACTTTCCCGGAATCCATGACTATTTTGCTTTGAAAATAAAGAAACGGTGCCTGATGGAACTGGTCAAGATAGAATCCAACACAGTTCCTGCCTGGTTTTAAATATGACCTGATATCTATTGCGTAGCCTCTTTGTCTATCCCAAACATTAGTTTCTGGCAAGTCTATTTTGCGGCCGTTAACATAGAGACAGCAGCTTCGGGTAGATGTTTTGCCACAAGCTGGAAACCAGCCGCAACAACCTTTGTTTACATCCGTGACCGCTCTCCATATCTTTCCTTCAGGCAATTCAAATTCATAACGAGTGTAAACTTTATATATTGGAGCTGACAGCTCAACACAATCAATTTCAACCCGGGTGCCCTTTTTTCCTTTAATGACAAATTCCAGGCTGCCTTCAGTTCCAGTGCCTGCAGGCAATATGTTGTGAGAAGAAGAATAAAAGTATTCTCTTCTGCTGGTGACCCATGGAGAAAAGGACAAAATTGATGTGCTTTTGGAAAATATTCCCTCAACCGATTTTCCATAGGTTTTATTGAGTGTTGGGTTTCTGTATGCCACAGTCCACACACATTGTTCTGATTCCTTGAGAGAAAGGTTGACTGAAATCTTTAGAGGATATTTTATCAGGTTAAATCTAGGCGATTTCCCCTCAGAATTTGACCAGGTTAAAGTCGCTTTATCTTTTGCGAGTACGAAAGACAGTTTCCCATTTTTAACCTTAATGTCCTTCACACCGGAAAATTTGGTAAATCCCGCTTTGTTTTTTGAAGCGAGAAATTTCACACGTAAAAAGGAATCCTGCTTTTCTATGGAAACAGGTGTCCCCAAAAAAGACTCTCTCACCTTAGGATATTGGGAAGGGACAGCGACTACTGGTTTTTGAGCTGCGGCCACCGGCTCCAATGCTACGCCCACCGGCTCCAACTTCACTCCATCCACCCATATCTTCCCGGAACATCCTTTTGACATGTACAAAAGGACAGTATATTCGCGATTGGGAGAAGGTTTGGGAGTAAAAGTATTTTCTTTAAGCACCCAATCTGTTGTTGAAGAAGGTGGTTGTATGGAACCAGCATTCCAGCTCCAGTCAGAATTCTTTATTATAATTTGAGCATTCCCGGTAAAATTCTCTGTTTTGAAATAAGCGGAAAGTTTATACTGCTGGGAGGTTGAAAGATATAGATATCTTTGGCGAAGGGCTACTCCTTTCTGAGGAGGATTTTCTATCTTGATACATTTTTCTCCAACCTTCCCCCCTGTCTTCTCATAGGAGACACAGGATACACCCGACTTTTCTCCTGTGATATACCAGTAGGTCGGTAAATCCTTACCACCTGTGTCAAACATTTCAAAATCGCCATTCTTGATGAGATTCTCTGCTGCATAGATACTGCCACTAAGCAAAAACAGTCCAACAACTAAAGCACCTGCCATTTTCAAACAATTCTTATTCATCATCTTTCTCCTTTTTTACAGTTATAGTTTACTTATTAAATTTCAAAACGCCAAAATTTCCAAGGCTGTGCGCATTGGTAGTTCGGCTCCAAAAACTATTGCCAACCAACTTCCCACGGAAGACCCTGAGGAAATTCCCCTTCATCCAATTCGGCGCTTTTTCCAAACCAATTTCTTTGAGCGGGATTCTCACTTCCGCCACCCAATATTCAGGATGAACTTTGACTGCGCATTTCCATTCTGGTTGATACTGGCTATAAAGTCTTTTGCCGCGAATAATGTTTTTCTGGTCAAACTTAACTCCTCGAGTGTTTAGAGCGAACTGATAATAACATCCCTTGTCCTCAGGATAAAGGAGCATTGCCATTACGTCATCCTCAGAGCTAAATATATCCATTTCTCCTTTTGCAAGAGCTAGGATTCTATTTGTGTCCTTATCCGCGCAAATAAAAGCCAGATAGAGATTTTTATCATCAAACAACATTTTCACGCCTGTCTCAAATGCAGCCATTTTGTTGTCATCCCATGACCAGAAATCGCAGGAAAACAGGGTTGTTTCCCAATCTTTTTCATTAAGTATTCCATCTATTTTCACAGGTTTGTCAGTCTTTTTTATCTGCAATATGCGATGCTTTGAGGAAGACCTCGGTATTCTTCGGCAACTTTTCGGCAGTTCAGCTTTAAGATTGCTTTTCATACTGTCTTTTGCAATTTTCTTCATAATTTTTCTTTCGCACGACGGTTCGTAAATATAGTAAAGCCAAACCTCAGGATGAGTTAAAACACTCCATGCATGAGCGTATTCTCTTTTCGCTATTAATGCCTCAGCTTGATTCAGGCTTTTGGTTAAAGAGGTTTTTGCAGATTTTGAGAGTCTAACCGAAACGTTCGGTTTGCCGGTAAATTCTTTAATTTTCAAAATCACACCTTCTATCCGTTCAACCCAATCATCATCCAGAGGCTCTGTTTGGTATTTCACAATTTTAAAAGATGTAGTTTTTGCATAAAAAGCGGCAATTCCAAAAGGTTCCAGGTTTATGGCAAGCGATGTATTGCCTTGCGCCTTTTTTTCATTATCCGGAACAGAATATATTGGTCCATTGCATTGAATTGATAATGCTCCCTTTACCGGCCATTGACATGGATTGGCAACATAAAACCATGTTGCGTCTTCCTTCGTCAGCTGCCTGATTGCCAGATTCGTATCCAGCCCTGTATTTAACACAGGTTTAAATAATTCAT
>JAVCCS010000290.1 GCA_030765365.1 Candidatus Theseobacter exili | reverse complement strand
TCCGAAACAAGACCGCCACAACCTGAAAAAGCACCGGCTAAAAAGAAAGATCAACGTAAACAGGGGTATTATCACGACTCAAGCTCTGGTTTTTCAATAAAGCTCCCTGACGGTTGGCAGAAAATTAATACAAAAGATATTCCAACTGATAATTTCGCTAGACATATGAGCTCAAGTATTAATTTTAAAGGACCTGAATGGAAGGGGCAATTCCCATTGCTGCTGATTCAAAAATATTCAAATCCTCTCGGCGCTGGAATAAATATCGATTCTAAAATGCTTCATGACCTGGAAAAAGAACTTAGATCAATATTCAATTATTCCACGGTAAACTTAAATAAACTCAGCAGCCGCACAACTCTTGTAGGCAATAAAAAGGCAGGAGAAGTGGATGTTGTGTTTAGCTATCAAGATCAAACTTTTCATATGAAAAGTTTCGTAATGGAAAGCAATACCGGTTTTCTTTTGAGCTATATGACGCGTGAAAAAGATTTTAACGCTTCTGCAAACCAGGCTATTCAAGCAATCAGAACTTTCAGGCAAGACTGATGCTGATGGACAATTCTCCTGAATTTTGTAAAACTGACAAAAAAAGGTTATCCTGCTTTTTATTAACCTGTCTACTGAACTCTGTTTCAGTTATCCCTGTTGTTATAATTAATAACGCCTGGTGGTTTAGCGACATACTGCCTTTTAAAAAAATATTGTTTGAATTGTCACATCTTAATAACAGTGTTTACAACAATGCGTGCATCTATGCAGTATGTCTAATGGCAATACAACTCCTGACCGGTCTGATTACATCAACGTTAGCAGGCAATAAAGGTAACTATATAATAATTGCAAAGGCATTTTCCCCTTTTGTTTATTGCGGCATTATAGCTCTGCTGTGTTTTCTGCCCCTATACCCTTTTACTGCAATCGGTCCTTATATGTTATTTACTGCTTCAGTGTTATCTCTCTACAATCTTATTGGGATAATACGCAAATTGATTCCAGGATCAGGATCAAAGATAATATTAAATGCACAAAAAGCCGGCACCCTGATTTTTGTTATAGTAATAATAATTTATCTGGCACCCTGGTTTAAGATAACCTGGTCAATGATTGATAAATCACGTGATTCGCTCCTTACGGGAGATCAACCGGCTTACCTGTATATTACCGACAGCCTGGTTGAAGACCAGGATCTTGATGTTTCCAATAACAACCTGTCCGAAAACACTTATCATGGGTCAGAAAAAAGCAAACACGCTGGAGGAATTGCTGTACACAATCCTGATATGTCTCATAATACTAAAAAATATTCTGATCTTTTGAAAAAATTTGGTGAAGTTCAGTATTCCACACATCGCTGTGGCCTTCCTATGATAATATCCCCCTTTTACTTTACAGGCAAAAAAATCGGAGGATGGGAACGCCGCCTAATAGTTCTTTTCCTGATTTTAATTGTTGCTGCAGGTTTCAGTGCAATACTGCATACTGCTTGTGAACTGGGTGTTTCACCTGCAAGCGCATTATTGATGGGATTATCAGCAGCCTTAGCGGCACCTTCTTCCTGCATGTCAACTGCAATATTTCCTGAAGTTATAGTTTTTTTTATTATAGCCAGGATGATGTATGTTGTTGTTAAAAACAAAACCGGCTGGTTTTTAAATCTTGAAATTGCTATATGGTTTTCTTTATCCCCTTGGCTTCAGGATAAATATGGACTTTGGACTCTTCCATTTTTTCTGACAAGAATAATTCAACAAAAAAACAAACCTCTGTCATTAATTCCAATGTCATTTCCTTTACTGTTTTCAGGCATTATGATGGTGAAAAGAAACCTTTTTTTATATAATCAAATACTTCCCAGAAATACAGTAGGATATTTTTTGACTGTAAAAAAAGCTCTTCTGGAAGGACTGCCCGGCACATGGTTTGACTGGGGATACGGTCTTGTTATGCTTGCTCCATATACACTGCTTATACTTGGTGGAATTGTTGCATGGATTTTAAACAAAAAAATACCTTCAGAAAAAAAGTCTGCTGTATATGGAACCGTATTAACACTTTTAACTGGATGGATAATTATTGGAATGTGGTTTGGCTGGCATGGAGGATTTGCTCCTCCAAACCGTTTTATGTTCACTATTCTACCACTATGTATTGTCTTATCTATGGTTGCAACGAAATATCTGGCATATCCCTGGCAGAATGCCGCAATTGTTCTATGGCTGATTTCCGCATTTTTCGGGTTTGAAAGTCTTTTTTCTCCTTCATCCTGGTATTCAATCTCCCACACTTCGCAGTTCGCAACCAGCGTTACCGGGTTCAACTCCTTGGCAGTAAGATTTCCTCCCTTTTATTATGGCGAATCAGCTGCCAATATTAAGGCCATTCTTTTATCCGTTACCGGATTTATTTTTATGGTCATTTTTGGATTTGGTGCTTGGAATAAATGGAGTTATAATCCAATTTCGAAATGTAAAGAGATGTTAGCAAAGTTATCTTATAAAAGAACCTTGTCATTTCTGCTGATCATTGCCTTCATGGTTTTAGCAATAGCAAATTCAGCCAATATATTTTCGTCGGATATTGCTAAAAATGATGTTATTACCAGTATTGGCACAATTCATAATCCGAAACTATTATATAAGGGAAACAGTATTACTAAGTTGAGTTGCAATCTCAGCTTGAAACCTTTTCAGTATTTCCATCAGCTTGCATTCGCAATCCATTACCTTGATTCTGAAGGGAAACTATTATCACAGGATGATTTCGATCTGGAAACATATACAACGAACTGGCTTCACAATAAAAAGAATAAAAGACAGTACTCAGAAACCGGTTTAATAAAAATAAACAGGAAACTTAATATTCCAGATAACGCTTCATATGCTAGGATTGCAATATATAATCCTGTCAGAGGGATTAGCTATCATAATCTTAGGAAAACAACTGAACACATCTTAAGAACGGAACTTAATATTTAGAAATGTTTAACATTACCGATATTATATTACTGGCTTAAACCAATCAGAGTTTGTTATGGAAATATCAAAGATAAACAATAACCAGGAATTCTGGATAAAGTTAATATTTTTTATCGCTGCATTAATAACCCTTCTTGTTTTTATCGGTCACTTTTCTCTGGTAAGATTTGGAGTATTCAGTGATGGATTAGGTTATTACGCTCCGTTACGATCTCTTTTCTTTGATGGCAACTTAAACGTTTCTGATGAATATACGTTTTATTCTCAGTCAGCCTCACACTTTGGAGGAGGGATTAGATGGACATATCCAATACCTCAATATAGTAAATATACAATCGGTATGGGACTAATCCTCTCTCCATTTTTTATTATCGGCCATTTTATTGCTGTTTTATTGAAAACTATAGGATTGAATATTCTCACTAACGGGCTCACCTGGCCTTACGAACTGCTATACTGCCTGGGAAGCATATTTTTTGGGCTTGCTGGATTATTTATATGTTATAAAGGTGCACGGCTCCGATACGGTCCATGGGCGGCTTCACTAGCGGTTATCGGAATTTGGTTTGCATCTCCCTTGACTTATTATTTAAGTATAGAAAGTTCTATGTCACATGCATTATCACAATTTCTGATATCACTATTTTTATATCTATGTTTATTTACTTCATGGGAAAACCGAATCTCAAAACAAATATACCTAGGTATTGTGCTTGGCCTTGCGGCACTTGTAAGACCGCAGAACATACTCTTTTCAGTCGTTCCATTTCTGTTTCTCTTATTTCAAAAACAGTCTAAAGATACTGCAGTTAAACGTATTCGTTCACTATTTATTGTTGGAATTGCTACCTTAATTGTAATATCTATTCAAACTATTGTTTATCAAATACAATATGGCACAGTATTGACTTCTCCTTATCTTGGAGAAGGGAAAGCTACAGGTTTGGGCAGCAGTTTTGACTGGCTGCATCCCAAAATATTTTCAGTTTTATTTTCAGGTTTTCACGGCCTTTTCATCTGGCATCCTTTGCTGCTAATCGCAGTAGCCGGACTTTTGTTCTGCTCTTTGAAATTTTCAAAAAAGGACATCATTTTGCTTATCGCATTTATTCTTCAGGTATATCTGACAGCATCATGGTACTGCTGGTATCAGGGCACCTGTTTTGGAGGGAGAATGTTCTGTAATTGTGTTTTCATTTTTGTTATGGGGTTGGCTTTTCTCTGGTCAAAATGCAATACACGTTTAATGAAATCAATCGCGATTACAATAACAGCCTTTTTCATTTTATGGAATTTTTCATTAATGCTGCAGCTTAAATCAGGAATGATACCGGCTGATAAACCTGTTGCATTTTCAATGATTGCAGTAAATCATTTTAAGGTTATTCCTGCATTTGCACGACACATTTTTAACAGATAAAAACAGCACTTACAAAATTTGGCAAAGTAATGAAAAAACGTTTTAGTAAAAAACAAAACATTAATAACATAATAGGAAATTTTGCAAACGATAATCTGCAAACATGGGAAAATGATTATTTTGAGGAACACTGGAAAAGATACATTGATACAATCAAGCTGATTCCCAAACCGAAAGATAGTAATTCAAAGCTTCTTGATGTTGGGATATTCCCCGGTCACCTGTCTGCTATTGCCAGTGTAATGGGTTATGAAATACATGGCATCAGTAATGAGGAAATCACACCGGAATTTCATTCACACATTCAACAAGCATCTTTTCAAATCCAGCAAATGGATATTGAAAGTGAACCTTTTCCTTATGATAGCAATTATTTCGACGCAGTTCTGTTTTGCGAAGTCATAGAACACCTATATAGAGATCCTTTTATTGTCTTACTGGAAATCTTCAGGGTACTTAAACCCGGTGGCATCCTTATTCTTTCAACACCTAATCTTGCCTCATGGGAAAATATTTATGAACTTCTTCATGAACGTTCCTACATGACCCCGGTTGATTCATCTTTGAACGAACTCTTTCCTGAAAATCCGAATCTGAAGCATGTAAGAGAATATACTATGAAAGAACTAAGTCATATTCTGTGCTCACAGAAAACATATCCCTACATTTTCATACCCGTTTCAAAATCATACAGCTGGTGCTGGGACAACACTGCTGCTGACTGTCTAAAAGACTTCTTACATCCAAAATTATTTATTAAGCAATGCTTATCATGGCTGAAAAAAGCAATATATCCGCAATACAGATCGTCATTGATATTATGTTTGCAAAAGCCTGAAAAAACTGTATTTATTCCTTCTGATAGATGGACGGATATTTCTGGATTTCACAAATTGGAACAAACACATCCAAATGTCACCACATTCAGGCGCAATCCAATTAAATCATTCAGATGGACAACCAACAAAGCCAGTTTCACTTTCAACACCCCTGCGTTTTGTTCAAAAAGCACAATAATGTTAACCTGTTGCTACCCAGTTCCTGTTTCTGTACAAAAAGTTACTGTAGAATTTATTATAAACGGTATATCAGCTTTAACGGAAACAATTAATCCTTCAACAACTCTTAAAACATTTTCAATTTCGGTTCCAGATACAGCAATCAAATCTGAATTAATTCACATGACAATAAACTCGACTACCTGGTGTCCTAAAGCTGCAGGAATTGACGATAGCAGAGATCTTGGGATTATGATCGCCTGGGATGGATTATTAACAATTTACTAAAACTAAATATTAGAGAATATATATTCTCATAATGACGTTTGATCAAAGTGTAATTCAATCAATAAGCATTCTAATCATCATGATCTTTGCAGCCATGGGATTGCGCAAAATTGGAATAATCAAGGAAGAGCAGGGCGAACTATTTGCCCGTATTATTACTCAATATACTTTGCCAGCTTTAATCTTCAGCGCCCTTTCCTCCAGTCAGTTTGACATGCAAAAGCTTTTACTGGCAGTTGTAATGATTATATCTCAGTTTATATGTGCTCTGCTTGCATGGGGTGTAAGTGTTTTACTCAATCTGTCAAAGCCTAAAAAAGGAGCTTTAATCCTTGCTTCCACTTTTACAAGTTCAGGTTTCCTTGGTTATGCTGTTGTCAAAGAAATTTACTTGAATAACAATGAAGCGCTTTCGGACGCAGCAATTGTAAGTGAGCTTGGCGTAGCTTCATTAATTTTCACACTAGGTATATTAATAGCCATTCACTTCGGCATCAAAGATGCTTCGCCTCACGAAAAACGCACTGCAGCACTCAAATTCTTTCACTCACCAATTTTTTTCTCTTTAATACTTGGAACCGCCTTTTCTTTTGTTCCTATTCCTCATGACCACTGGATTATAGCCGGTTTTTATAAAATTTTGCGTACGATAGGTGCTGCTAACACTCTTCTTGTCACACTTACAATTGGGGTAATGCTGCATTTTAAAGATCTAAGAAAAGTACTTCCTATAGTACTCATAGCCTGCTTCATCAAGCTTTTCATACAACCTCTGCTTTCATATTTTCAGTCAGAGCTATTGAATTTCCCCAAAATATGGCATCAAATAGTAGTGTTAGAATCGTCCATGCCAACAGCTGCAATGACTGCAGTTTTTTCAAAAAGATACGGCTGCGACTCAGAATTAACAACAATTCTTGTTTTTGCCACATTCACCTCATCTGTTTTTACTGTAATCACCATGGTTTTTTTGTTAGGCTAATCTTATGACGTTGTTTAATTGAAGTTTTGACAGTTTACATTGAATTGACTTTCATATAGCCGGAAATTTTTCATGAGCACACACAAACATTCACATCTTAACATGTCAACTTCAACCCGCCTTATTGTCACTTTTGCACTCAATCTAATAATAACAGTTGTTGAAATTGCAGGAGGCATTCTGTCAGGCAGTTTGTCTTTATTGTCTGATGCACTTCATAATTTCAGTGATGCTATCGCAATTGTTATTTCATATATCGCAATACGGTTAAGTAAAAGCGGCAAATCTGAACGGTACACATTTGGGTTAAAAGAACTGAAATTTTTGCAGCTGTCATAAACTCTGCTGTTTTAATGGCTATATGTATTTTTTTGTTTAAAGAAGCCTGCCATCGCATAATTCATCCTCAGCCGATAAAAAGCAGTCTTATGATATTTGTTGCCGGCATTGGTTTAATTGCCAATACAGTAGGAACGCTTCTACTATGGAAAGCATCAGATAATAATATAAATATTCGCTCTGCTTTTCTTCATTTACTTAGTGATGCGGTTTCAAGCCTTGCCGTAATTATCGGAGGCATAGCTATTTTTTTCTTTAATAGTTACTGGATAGATCCTTTGCTAACTTTATTCATTTCAGCATATGTTCTTAAGGAATGCTTTTCAATACTTAAGGAAGCATCCAACGTGCTATTAATGGGCAGTCCAAAATCTATTTCATTAGATAAAATTAAAAGAGAAATCGAGTCAATTGAAGGAATTAACAACATACATCATGTTCATATGTGGATGCTAAATGAACAAATAATACATTTTGAAGCTCATATCGATGTTAAAGATATGTTAATCAGTGAAAGCACCCAATTAAGCTTAGTTATTGAAAAAAAACTTCATGATTTAGGTATAAGCCATATAACTCTTCAATTTGAGTGCAATAAATGTTCTTCAAAAAATCTAATTTAAGGCCAACTTTTCTTTCTTATTACGAAATAATTGTTTACGAGAATTTGAAACTGTTATCTTATATACGATTGTATTTAATTTTATTAAAAAGATAATCACAATTATATGGTGAAAATATAATAAAGGAATAATCAGAAATGTTTGAAAATAGCCAATCACAATCTTCAGATTTTGTCCGTGATATTATCCTGGAACACCTTAAGGCAGACAAATACGGTGGAAGGGTTCACACCAGATTTCCTCCTGAGCCTAATGGATATCTTCATATTGGACACGCTAAATCAATATGCCTGAACTTCGGTATAGCAAACGAAAACAATGGTGGATTATGTAATTTAAGGTTTGATGATACAAATCCAACTAAAGAAGAAGCAGAATATGTTAAATCTATTGAAGAAGATGTAAAGTGGTTAGGTTTCGACTGGCATGACAAATTGCATTATGCTTCTGATTATTTTGAGCATTTGTTCAAATACGCACTTGAGCTAATCAAGAAAGGTAAAGCATACGTTTGTGACCTAACACCGGATCAAATCAGAGAGCATCGCGGGACTCTAACCGAACCAGGCACGGACAGTCCATACCGCAATCGTTCAATAGACGAAAACATTCATCTTTTTAAAAAAATGTATGATGGAGAATTTGAAGACGGATCACATGTTCTGCGTGCAAAAATTGACATGACTTCGGGAAACCTTAATATGAGAGATCCTGTTATTTACAGAATACTTCACTCTTCACACCACCGTACCGGCGATAAATGGTGTATTTATCCTATGTATGATTTTACTCACTGTATATCAGATTCAATTGAAAGAATAACTCACTCAATCTGCACCCTGGAATTTGAAGATCACCGTCCACTCTATGACTGGTTTCTTAATGAGCTTAACCTTTATCACCCTCAACAAATAGAATTTGCCAGGCTTAATCTTAGCTATACAGTTTTAAGTAAGAGAAAACTACTTGAACTTATTCAGAAAAAATATGTTTTCGGTTGGGATGATCCGCGTATGCCTACAATATCCGGATTGAGAAGAAGAGGATGTTCTGCTGAATCTATCAGGAATTTCTGCGATCGAATCGGTGTAGCAAAAAGAGACAGTATGGTTGATATCTCTCTTTTGGAATATTTTATACGTGAAGATCTTAATAAACGTGCTCAAAGAGTTATGGCGGTACTTCGTCCGCTAAAAATCATTATTGATAATTATCCTGAAGATACCGTTGAAATGCTTGAAGCAATAAACAATCCTGAAGACCAAGAATCAGGAACACGCGAAATACCTTTTACACGTACAATCTATATTGAGCGTGAGGATTTCATGGAAGATCCGCCTAAAAAATTCTTCCGTCTTTCTCCTGATCGTGAAGTTCGTTTGAAACATGCATACTTCATCAAGTGTGTTGATGTTATAAAAAACAATGCTGGTGAAATTACTGAACTGCACTGTACTTATGATCCAAAAACTCGCAGCGGAACATCGCAGGACGGACGTAAGGTTAAAGGAACTCTACATTGGGTATCAGCGGAACACGCACTTCAAAGTGAAACACGTCTTTATGATCACCTCTTTACAACAGAAGACCCTAATGAGAATAAAGAAGGATCTGATTTCAAATCATTTCTAAATCCTGATTCACTGGAAATTCTGACTTCATGTATGTTGGAACCCAGTTTGGTCAATGCCAAAACAGGTATACCGTATCAATTTCTCAGGCAAGGTTATTTCTGTATAGATTCAAAAGATTCGACAAAAGAAAAACCCGTGTTCAATAGAACTGTCTCTTTACGTGATACCTGGGGTAAAATATCAAAAGCTATGAAATAAGGAATAATCAATGCTTTTCCGATATCTTTTAATGGTGTACACATTTTTGTTCTTGATTAGTTATCCAGCCTTTTCCGAAAAGCAAACTTCTTCAGGTTTTGTCCTAAAGCAAAATCAAACGAAATTACCTTCAGGTGTACCAGCACGTGTTGGTGTGGCTATTTTTTCTGGTAAAGAGCCTTTAAATCAGCATGCTACCGATCAGTTTTCTGCAGGGTTACTTGAACTGGGTTTTGATGTTATAGAGAGAAATCATTTCCAGTCAATTCTAGATGAACAAAATATTAGTAATACAGCTCTCTTCTCAGATAAAACAAGGTCGGAACTAGGAAAACAGCTTGGTCTGGAAGCAATTTTTGTTGGCAGTGTTACTGATGAAAAAAAATTACTTAAAGTAACAACACACGTAAACGTAAAACTTGTTAATATAAATACAGGCAGAGTTCTGTGGGCAGCAACAGCAAAAGATCCAAGAATTTTAGGGAAAAGACTTACTGACCTGGGAACATCTATTTCACATACTGTTAATGAAGCCCTGAAAATGTTAGAAAATGATCTTGAAAAACTGCGCAACACGTAAATTCTAAGTATTCTGATATCTGATCTTGCAAAGTTTACATTGATATAGTGTTTTGCGCGTTGTAGAATTATTCGTATTATTTAGATGTGATTAACTCCCTTTTAATAAGGAAAGAGTTATGTTCAAAAAATCAAAAATACTACTAATTGTTTTTACAATAGCCTTTCCCTTTATTTTGCTATCTTGTGCACATGCCAAACCTCCAAAACCAGGACCTGGATTTGTATGGATAGACTCTCATGCAACGGCTGCTAATGGGATAGCTGTTCCCGGGCATTGGAAATACTCAGGTGCCCCATATAAGGATAAATCGTGGATTCCTGGTCATTATGGACCACAAGGGAAATGGATTGCAGGTCATTGGAATTCAAGACCAAAACCAAAGCGGGGAGTGCACTGGGTCTCTGGACATCATGGCAAAGGCGGCCGCTGGGTTTCTGGACATTGGAGATAATTGATATACTTTTTATAATTGCATCGTAAATTGCATACAGGGTATTAATTTTATACAGGAGTCGGCATATGGCCGAACAGATTTACGGCAGAAATTCGCTAAGAATCACAGGACAACCCAGGATACTGGTAGTTGACGATGAACTGTATAACTGCAGGCTTCTCGAAAAAGCTTTATCCAGAAAAAATTTTCTTGTGACAACTGCCAGCGGTGCTATACAAGCACTTGACTACATTAAATCGCAATATTTTGATCTTGTTATTCTAGATATAATAATGCCCGACATGAATGGACTGTCAGTTCTTTCAGAGATACGCAAAACATTCTCTCAAGTACGACTCCCTGTAATTATGACAACAGCTATCGATTCAAGTGAAGACATTATAAAAGCACTGCATCTTGGTGCAAATGATTATATTACAAAACCTTTTGATCTCCGGGTACTCGTAGCAAGAATTGAAACTCATCTTGAATTGAAACTATTGAATGAAACACTTGATTATAATTATAGACAGCTAAAAAATGATCTTGCTGATGCAGCCAAAGTCCAGTTGTCTTTATTTCCAAGTCCAAATTTTCATGTGCCGGGAATAGAATTTGCATGGGAATACAAACCCTGTATTGAACTCGGCGGTGATACTCTTAATATTCTGAAACTGGATAATGACCATATAGGGATGTATCTTCTGGATGTAAGTGGCCATGGAGTAAAATCAGCTTTGCTTTCTACGGCACTAAGTCATATACTGTCCGCCATGCCCTCAATGGGAGGACTTGTTATTGACTCTTCTAAACGCAAATCCAGTCAACGCATCATCCCGCCGGTAGAAGTTATCAAGAGACTGAACAAACAATTTCCAATGAACTTCTCTACTTTCCAATTCTTTACAATTTTATATGGCATCATTAATCTTAAAACACTGGAGTTCCATTATGTTACTGCCGGGCATCCAACTCCAATATTATTATCATCAAATGGAACCATCTCTCAGGAAAAGACCCGATCAATGGCTATAGGTTTACTGAAAAACTTTTCTTATGAAGAGAAATGTATATCTCTTCAGCCAGGCGACCGAATATACCTGTATTCAGATGGTGCAGTTGAAGCCTCTAATGAAAATAATGAACAATTTGGCACTGAACAATTCATCCAATCGATACTTAACGATAGAGATCATAGTATCAGCAAAAGTTCATCTAATTTACTCCAAAAAATACGCGACTGGATTTCCGGGCCGCCTCAGGATGATATCTCTGTTCTGGCTTTTGAAATCTGTAAAAAACAACCATAATAAGCAAAAATAGTTCCGCTGAAAAACAAATATTATCGCGAATAAACAATATATGTTTATAATTTGTCTGAATTCTACAAATGCTCTCAGTATCTTTGGATTTTTTTACAGGATCTACCTATTAATATGTATTCAAATCTTTTAGCAAAACATGTATAATTTTTGAAAAGAGCTTAACAATAGGAAAAATCGTAATGAGCTGCCCAAAACATAAGATCATGGAAACTATTGGAAAACCGCATCTGGCCTGTCTTGCAACAATTACAAAATCCGGTAAGCCATGGGTGCGTTATGTGATGGCTGTCGCGGATGGAAACATGACAATTAGATTCGCTACTTTCTTAAACGCAAGAAAAGTCAGCCATATAAGGAAATATCCTGAAGTCCACCTAACCTGCGGAGTGACCAATCCTGAAAAATACAATAACTATTTACAAATACAGGGTAAAGCCGAAATTTCTACAAACAAATCAGAAAAAGAATCTTACTGGTGTGAAAAGCTTGAAGAAATTTTTGAAAGCCCGGATGACCCAAGTTACGGCATTATTATTGTTAAACCCTATCGTATTGAACTGTACAGTAAAGAAAGTATGACTCCTGAAATCTGGGAAGAATAATAACTTATTCATAAAAAATACTCGAAAGGATCTTGAAATGGATCTAAATGTAAATGTAGAACAAAAAAAAGAAGGCATATATTTGATTACTCTGGAAGGCAAACTCGATACAAACACTTATCTGTCCTTTGAGGAAACCATTAAACCAATTCTTATCCATCCTTCTACAAAAGCACTAATTCTAGACATGGAAAAGCTTAACTACATCAGTAGTGCCGGATTCAGAATAATTCTAATGGCAAAAAAAACTATAGCTAAAAACAATGGCAAAGTTATCACTGTAAATCTACAGCCTCAAATTCAAGAAGTTTTTAATCTTGTAAACATTCTGCCAAAAACCGATATCTTTGACAGCATTGAATCGGCCGACATGTTTCTGGATGCTGTACAACGGAAAGAATTAACTAAAGATACTGATTTCACAACATAATAAAGAGGAGAAAGACCATGGATGATCAGACGAAGCACGAAGCTGCCAGGACTAAGATGCTTGCTGTAAAAGGTTTTTACAGACATTTGTTTTTTTATATACTTTTTAATCTCTGTTTCTTCCTTATAAATATTAAAACTTCTCCGAACGACCTATGGTTTTTCTGGCCTCTTTTGTTCTGGGGACTAGCTGTAATTTCGCATGCTTCAACTGTTTTCGGTTTTGGATTTGAAAAATTTCTAGGAAAGAACTGGGAAGAAAAGAAAATAAAAAAATATATGGAACATGATAATTCAGAAAACAAATCATGTGACAAAGATGCTTAACTGGTTAAAAGGCTGCAAAAATCAAATAAACATCACACCTGATACCTGGGCATGCAATGTCTTGTGGGGAGGAAACAGGTTGGTTCACAAATCATTTTCCATACCAGGCTTTCATGGGTGTCTTCTATCCATACCTTTTGGACAGGATCAGTCAGGCGGAGATGTATATTACATAACTGTTTGTGGTCTTGGGGTGCTTAGCAAGTTTTTTATTTTAGATATTGCCGGTCATGGCAATATGGCTTCAAAAATATCAAAAGTACTACAGGAACCTCTTTCCCGACTAATGAATGAACTTGACAACAAATCCATGCTAAATGAGATAAATAAAGATTTTTTAAACTTAAAAAAGGATGGAATCTTTGCCACTGCTGCTGCTGCAACATATAACAATATGGAAAAAAGCTGGAGCTATGCTTATGCTGGACATCCTTATATGTTGGTTAGAAAAAACACCACCTGGCATGAGCTGTCAGATGCAGGGGAAAATTCTATACCTGTCGGCATACTGGGAGAAACAGAATTTTATCAGAATAAATTTTTTCTAGATGGCAACAGCTGGATTCTCATGTTTTCAGACGCTTTGATTGAAATACGCGACTCTAACAATAGAATTATTGGAATGAAAGGATTAATCGGATTACTTGATTCAATACGTGACAATGATCTTCCGTTGTTTTTTCATAAACTTGTAACAAAACTTGCAGATGCAAATGGAGGAGAACAATTTAAAGACGATTTAACTATAGTATTGTTAAAACAGATTTAACCACGCAACAAATTGCTGGTGGGAAAAAAGTGATACAACACGATACAAAACACATATCTGAAAAATTTCCAGAAATTGATTCTAACGCCAAACAGGCTCGTAATATCACCTGGATAGGCTTTTGGGTAAATCTTTTACTGGCATTATTAAAGTTTTCTGTAGGTTTCCTTGGCCATAGTCAGGCTGTATTAGCAGATGGCGTACATAGTTTGTCTGATGTAAGTACTGATCTGGTAGTTTTGTTTGGAGTAAAGTTCTGGTCCTCCCCTCCTGATGAAGATCATCAATACGGGCACCATAGAATTGAGGCTCTTATCACTGTCATTATCGGCATTATCCTTATTTTAACAGCACTGGGAATCGGATATAGATCTATATCAACCATAAAAGAAACATCTATTAAACAACCTGGTTTGATTGCATTGATTGGAGCAGTTTTATCAATTTTTCTTAAAGAATGGCTATACCGCTGGACTATAAAGATAGGAACGAAAATAAAGTCATCTTCTGTAATTGCAAATGCCTGGCATCACAGGTCTGACGCTTTCAGCTCAATTCCTGTAGTAATAGCAGTTACAGCAGCTTTAATTACTCCTAAATGGGCATATATCGACCATATCGGAGCTTTAATTGTTTCGTTTTTTATATTTAAAGTCGCTTGGAACATTCTTAAATCCGCAATATTTGAACTAACGGACCGGAGTGCGACACAAATTGACAGCAACAAAATTCATTCTATTGCTATTGAAGTAGATGGTGTAAAATCAGCTCACGCAATAAGATCAAGAAGACTTGGATCAGGTCTTTTTGTGGATCTGCATATTTTAGTAGATGGCGGACTTTCCGTAAAAGAAGGCCATGATATTTCTGAAGCTGTAAAGAATAAACTAATTGGAACTGGACCTAATGTTCTCGATGCAGTAATACACCTTGAACCTTTTGAGCCTAATAAACCTGAGTGAAAATTGGAGAAGATTCATATGCTAAAGAAAATTTTCGATCTTAATTCATTCTTTACTATTTTGAGTATTATATTAATTTCATCTTCCTTAGTTCATGCCAAAGAATCTGAACCTACGTTAATACCTGACGAAGTTGTTCTTCAGGTAATCGACTATTTCATCTTTGGTGAATTAATAAATCAGGAACTAGTTGAGGATTATGTTCCTTTTGAGTTTTCAGAATCCGCACCTTTATTGATATCAAACAATTTGCTTTCAAATAATATCAACTTATCTAAATTTGGAAAATCGGTGCAAATTCTTCCTGCATCACAACTTCAGAACAATGCATTTATATATTTTGAAAGTTTCACAGTTAAAAAACCTGAAACAGCAACTGCAATTTTCAAATATGTAAATGGAGGACTTATTGGCAATTTCAGTTTTGAGCTTGATAAAAGAGGTCAGTGGGAACTGAAAGATGTAAAAGTATCAAAGGATTAATTCCAACAAATGAATCACAATTACGTGCACGGATATTCTCTAAGAGAAACTCAAAGGCTGCGTGAGCAATCTGTTATACTTGAAGAACTACTGCATTCAGATATCAATTATTCTCAAGGAAATAAAATTCTTGAAGCTGGTTGTGGAGTAGGCGCTCAAACAGTTATCCTTGCAAAAAATAATCCTGATTCTTACTTTACGTCTATTGACATTAGTCAGGATTCTATTAATCAAGCTAGGAGAAGGATAGACGATGAAGGAATATCTAATGTTCTGTTTAAAAAGGCAGACATTAATAATCTTCCTTTTGCAGAAAACAGCTTTGACCATATTTTTATTTGTTTTGTTCTGGAACATCTGGGAAAACCACAAGCTGTTCTTAGTAAATTAATGAACTACCTAAAACCTGGAGGATCAGTAACTGTTATTGAAGGAGATCATGGGTCATGTTTCTGGTCCCCGAGAACAAAAGCATCAGAAGCAGTGTGGATAAGTTTCATTAAAACACAATCTGGACTTAATCACAATGGGTTAATAGGACGTGAAATATACCCATTGTTAAAATATTCTGGATTTGAAAGAATTGATGTATCGCCAAAGTTTGCTTATGCAGACGGCAGCAACGTTAAGCTGCTTGATAGTGTTTTGAATCAAATTATTATCCCCATGGTACAAACAGCTAAAGATCGGGCAATAAGTGAAAATCTTATAGACATAACAACATGGCAAACTGGAATAAACGATTTAAAAAAAGCCGGCCAACCTCCAGACGGCACTTTTTTTTACACCTGGTTTAAAGGTATCGGAATAAAACCTTAATTGGAGAACTGTTTTGGATGTTTTTTTCTATGAAGCTTTTGAGGAAGAACGAATAGCTTTATCAAAACATTTACCTGATTCAATAAAATGCGGTTTTACACGGAAAACTATTCAAGAAAACAACAAATATCAGGACCCGCCTGCTTCAATTATAAGCATTCGTACTCAATCTGAAATTCCTGACTCGTGGGCACAAAAAATATCTGCCATTCTTACAAGAAGCACAGGATATGATCATATAATAAAATATTTAAACAGAAACGGCGAAATTCCTTCAGGATATTTGCCTTTATACTGCTGCAGATCTGTAGCCGAACAGGCTATGCTATATTGGATGGCTTTGTTAAGGAAACTCCCTCAACAAATCAATAATTTCTCGAGCTTTCAACGGGACGGCTTGACTGGAAACGAATGCATCGGCAAAACACTTCTTGTAGTCGGTGTAGGAAACATAGGAATAGAGGTTGTGCGGCTGGGCCAAATGATGGGAATGAATGTTTTTGGCATTGATATCGTTAAAAAGCACGATTCTGTATCATATGTTCCATTTGAAGAAGGCATTCAATCAGCAGATGTAATTGTTTGTGCAATGAACCTGACCGAAAAAAACATAGGCTATTTTAATTATGACTGTTTTAAAGAAGCTAAGCCGAACTCAATATTTATTAACATAGCAAGAGGTGAATTTTCACCTGTAGCTGATCTTCTACAGCTTATGAAAGAAAACCGGCTGGGAGGAATTGCTCTGGACGTTTTTAACAAAGAAAGTTCTCTGGCTGTTTTATTACGTAGTAGGAACAATAATCACAACGAGGAAATTGAATCTTTAATTGAGCTTGGAAAATATTCAAATGTAATTCTTACGCCACATAACGCGTTCAATACATTTGAATCTGTTGACAGAAAAGTAGCTCAAAGCATTGAGCAATTGACTCATTTTATTAATAATGGCTCATTTTTATGGCCTGTACCTAATTCTTGACAATTGCATTAACATACTTCAATAATATTGAAATTCGCTATAGCTTCGTAAGATTCGAAGCGGTTAAATCATAATAATTGGATTTATAATTAATCTTGACTGAGGAGGTTGAAGTGGTTACTGAAAAGCGCCGTCATCCTCGAATGCGAAAAAAAATTGTTCTGTCTCTCAGAAAGAAAAAGCTCGTTTTTTTGAAAGGGCCAGAATCTGTTGGACAGGTAATAAACATCAGTGAAAGCGGAATGATGTTGGTTTCCCAAGATAAAATTAATAAAAAAGACGCACTTGATATTTCAATAAAATCACGCGATTTTATTTATGTGAAAAACATATCCGGAAAAACAATATGGGTAAAAAAAGTGACTCAGGGCAATCAAACATACTATAAATCGGGTATAGAGTTTCTTAAGCTTAATACCGAACAAAAAGATATACTTGACCGTTTTGCCTATGAAAGAGATGAGTAATATTTTTTCTCGATCTTTTTATTATTATAGATAAACTTAACTGCAATAATTATAAGCAATGTAAATGCAGATAAAGATATACTATTACTTTCTACTATATAAATATTCCAATAACTCCTGATGTTATCACTCTATCTTGTTAATTTCAGCGCTAATTAATTTGTTCAGTAAAAAAATCAGAAGACCTGCAAAAACAGGGAAAAAGCAATGTCATTAAGAAAAAAGCTGGTTTCATTTTCTATATTAAGCTTCTTCAAGCTACTTCTTGCAGTTACAAGCATTATCTGCATATTGCTTTTAATTTATACAATCTGGCAAGGACAACCGGGTACTATTGTTATTTTACTTGGGAAACCGACTTGTGTATTAGTTGGCTTTATGTCCTGGCTTGGATGGTTCTGGATCCATACTGGCCTGCATAAATCCAGAAAAGAAATTGCTTTATTTTTTGGGAAAATCATTCTCCTTTTATTCAGTTTGCTATTAGCACTGGTACTCGGAGAACTGACTATTAGAAAATACCTGCGTGTGACACAGGGATTCAATTCTCTGGGAAAATTGAAAGCTATGGAATTAGGAGAACAAATCCAATTAAAAAGTTTCACCCCTTTAGCAGCTATTGTTCATTTGAGTAAAAACAAAAATCTCGTTTATGAACTTATTCCAAGCCTGAAAAGAGAATTCGGAGGAAAACATCTTAAAACAAACAGTGCAGGAATGCATGATTCATTAGAATATTCGCTCAATAAAAATCCATCTACTATACGAATTATCGGCATTGGAGATTCCGACATGTTCGGATGGGGGGTCGAGCAGTTCGAAAACTACCTTGCGGTTCTTGAAAAGAATCTTGCAGACAAACAGGGCAAAAACACTTATGAAGTTTTAAACTTTGCTGTTCCTGGATATAATACACAGCAGGAAATTGAATTACTGAAAAGCAAGGGCCTTTCTTATCAACCTGATATTGTCATCCTTGGATGGTGTGAAAATGATTTCAATGCTCCCTTTTTTGTATATAGAAAAAAAGAATATCGCCAACTAAAAAAATCCTACCTATACTCCTATCTTTTTTATAGAAAAGGGACGGTGATTCAACCCGAAATCATGAAAGTTAGCGAGTTAGATTCTGAATTTATCAATCCTGAAATCATTGATTACACTGGACCTGAAGGTGTAAAAAAATCACTATTAAAGCTTAAGCAACTTGGTAAAGAATACAGATTTAAAATAATTGTTTTTGGTGCAATGAAACCTGTTATTATTGCTATTTGCAAAGCGGTTAACTTAGACTATTACAATATCTTGGAAGAAATTCCATATGACACATATCCTAGAGAATATGAAGTTTATTACATGCATCCTAGAGCTGAAGGACATCGTGTTTTAGCAGAACACCTTGAAAAAAAGCTAAAAACCAAAGGGTGGCTTAAAAAGAAAAGCAGCAAGCAATAAATGACAACAATACTTGGTATATCTGCATATTATCATGATTCAGCCGCTGTGCTGATACAGGATGGCATCATTATCGCCGCTTCTCAGGAAGAACGTTTTACAAGAAAAAAGCATGACTCAGGTTTTCCGGAACATGCAATTAACTTCTGCCTTGAAAAAGCCGGTATTGCACCAGAGCAATTGGACTATGTAGGCTTCTATGACAAACCGTTCTTGAAATTCGAGCGTTTGCTTGAAACGTATCTGGCATTCGCGCCAAAAGGGTTTTCTTCATTTTTCAAAGCCATGCCTGTTTGGCTTAATCAGAAATTACATCTTCGAAAAGAACTCAATAAAGGGCTAAATCATTCCTACAAAAAACGTTATATCTTTGCTAAACACCATGAATCTCACGCAGCAAGTGCCTTTTTTCCTTCTCCTTTCGAAGAAGCAGCTATTCTCACTTTAGACGGAGTCGGAGAATGGTCTACGGCAACATTAGGCCATGGGAAACAGAACAAAATAACCCTTACTGACGAACTACTTTTCCCTCATTCCCTCGGTCTATTGTATTCAGCATTCACATATTTTTGCGGTTTCAAAGTTAATTCCGGTGAATATAAACTAATGGGATTGGCCCCCTACGGAGAACCTGAATATGTCGATATAATTTTGAAAGAACTGATTGATCTAAAAGAAGACGGTTCATTTAGAATGGATATGTCGTATTTCAATTACTGTCAGGGCCTTACGATGACATCTAATAAATTCGAAAAACTTTTTGGTCCACCGCGCAAAAAAGAATCACCTATAACCACCCGTGAAATGAATCTTGCCAGATCAATTCAAAAAGTCACTGAAGAAATAATGCTTAAGTGTATACAGCACATACATAGACAAACGGGGCTGAAAAATCTTTGTCTTGCCGGAGGAGTAGCTTTAAACTGTGTCGGAAACGGAAGAATTCTTAGAGAAGGCCCATTTGAAAACATCTGGATACAACCCGCTGCAGGGGATGCTGGCGGAGCCCTTGGGGTTGCGTATCTGATTTGGTATCAACTATTAAATATGCCCAGAAAACCAGACAAAAACGACAGCATGAAAGGTTCTTTTTTGGGCCCGAACTATACAAATGAGGAAATTCTTAGCTTTCTTAAAAAAAATAATGCTGTTTACCATTTTATTGAAAACGAAACCGCCCTTTGCGATCAAGTAGCTAATTACATATCATCAGAAAAGGTTGTTGGATGGTTTCAAGGACAAATGGAATTCGGGCCACGTGCTTTAGGCTCAAGGAGTATTCTTGGTGATCCTAGAAGTCCGAAAATGCAGTCTGTTATGAATTTGAAAATCAAATTCCGTGAATCTTTCAGGCCTTTTGCACCATCTGTACTTAAAGAAAAAGCAAGCGATTATTTCCAGTTTGACAGTAATTCAAATAGCCCGTATATGCTGCTGGTAGCTCCTATCTCAGATAAAATAAGGGAACAGGAAAGCCAAGGCAATCATGGCGGTTTGGATAAGTTAAAACAGATTCGTTCTACTCTCCCGGCTATTACACATGTCGATTACTCTGCCAGAATACAAACCGTTGATCCGGAGAAACACGGCAGATACTACAAGCTGATAAAGTCATTTAATGATAAGACGGGATGTCCTGTAGTAATTAATACAAGTTTCAATGTGCGAGGAGAACCAATTGTGTGTAGTCCTAAACATGCATATCGCTGCTTTATGGCAACCAACATGGACGTTCTTGTTTTGGAACATTTTATTCTCTTGAAAGAAGAGCAAAAAAAATCCGATCAACATGCAAATGATAACTATATATCTCAATTTGAACTGGACTGACAATGATACAAATCAATAAAAATCCTTCAATACGGGAACTCAAACAATTTTCACGTATATGGCTACCTTTATTAAGTATTCTATTAGGTTACATATTCTTTTCAAAATTACATATCCCACATATTGCTGTTGTTATATTGGTATCAGGGGCTTTTACTAGTTTATTCGGCGTTTTTTTCCCGGGCAGGATTAAACCTGTTTTCGTCGCTCTTATATACATTACCTATCCAATTGGTTTTATTCTTTCATACTTTATACTGGCTTTACTTTTTTTCTTTTTATTAACGCCAATTGCACTAATAATGCGTATATTCAACTTTGATCCCATAGAACGTTCTTCTGACAAAACAAAAAAAAGTTATTGGAAAACAATTGAACATTCTGATAAAACAGAACAGTATTTCAAGCAGTACTAACAAAAACAAATAACAAAGCCTTAAAAAAAATCGGCGATTCTGATCAAATAGGCCGGGCAAACAACACGTTAACAAGGTAAAAATATGACAAAATCAGATCTTAAAAAAACTGAAGGACAAAACAATAAAGATTTTGAGAAACAAGCACTGGAATCTACACCGTCTTTTTTCAGTGAGCTTGTTGATTTTTTATTGAATAATAAAAAATGGTGGCTTGCACCAATCATCCTTGTTCTTCTTCTTCTTGGTTTGCTGATTCTTCTAGGAGGAACTGGAGCCGCACCTTTTATATATACTCTTTTTTAACACAAATTATTAATTAGGATTTTTTAGATAGTAAGTCACATTTTAATATTTCTAAAAAAAAATCATCATTTTCTTGCAAGTTTGTCGAATTTATGATTTTTATATATGAATATTATTCATTCAATTCAGGAGGTTATGTTGTTATGGCAGAACGCGAAAAAGGAACCGTTAAGTGGTTCAATAACTCAAAAGGCTATGGTTTCATCGAACGTGAAGCAGGAGATGATGTTTTTGTTCATTTTCGTGCACTTCGCGGCGATGGATATAAAAGCTTAAATGAAGGTCAGCATGTCGAATTCACTGTAACACAAGGTGATAAAGGCCTACAGGCTGAAGAAGTAGATGTTGTAGAATAAGGCTGAAAAAGCAGCAACTTGTTTATATTAAAATAAGGAATGGAATAAATGAAATCAATTATTCTCTGCCTGCTTTTAGGAATTGTAGTTTGTATGGCAGCTGTAACTCTTTCAGGTTGTACGGAAACCAGCCCGTACCAGCAGAATTCACATCTTGGCTATGGAATGTAATTTAAAATCATTCATTTGATTGACATTTGCTTACAAATTTTGTAAAATACATATACAACAACTACAAGAAAAATTTAAATAAAGCGAACTGACAATAGCAAACTATCTGAAAGGGTAGGACGCAAAGCCACGGATCCTCATCTGGTAATTGGAAAGGACAGCCGGGCTACCAAAGCGCATGGAGGAAAAACCTGTTTCAGTTTGCGAAACAGGTTTTTTCCTTTCATAACGGCTATCCTTTCATTGTGTTGTATTGTATTGAGAAAAGAATTGTAAATTACTACAAGCTTTTGCATCATTAAGCAAACTACTTTAATGAAAAGATATTTGTTATGCAATTCTATAAAAAGCTGACTATATATTTATTAATACACATTGTATGCATTCTGGCTTGTCCGGGAATATCTTTCTCAGATGCAGATAATGAAGAATCTAATGTTGACTTCGACGAAATCTACAGAAAATTTAAAAAAGAAATTATTAAGAAGTCCGTTTTCCCTAAAAACAATATTTGGAATACACCGGTAGATAAGCTGCCTATACATCCTGAATCCGATCTGTTTATCAAAGCAATTGGTGAAAGAGATCGTTTAATACCAGATTTTGGTGAAGATTGGGAAACCGGCATTGCCGGAATTCCCTATATGGTAGTTACATCATCCCACCCGAAAGTTCAGGTAACATTTGCCAACGATTTCGAAAGTGACCCAGGCCCATATCCAATCCCAAAAGATATACCTGTTGAAGGTGGTCCTGATTCACACGGTAAACGCCGGGTTATTGTAATTGATAAAGACAACTGGATCCTTTACGAGATGTCAAACTCATGGCTTCAAGGAACTGATAATTGGTATGCCGAAACTGGTGCTGTTTTTGATCTGAAGTCAAACGATTTGAGACCTATAGGATGGACTTCTGCTGACGCTGCTGGGCTACCTGTATTCCCTGGGCTTGTTCGTTATGAGGAAGTTGAATCAGGCGAAATCAATCATGCTCTTCGTTTCACAGCCAGACAGATTACAGCATCTTTTGTTTGGCCTTCCCGTCACTTTAATTCAGGAGAAAAAAATGATATTTTTCCGCCAATGGGTCAATATTTTCGATTAAAAGCTAATTTTCCTATTGCTAGATTTTCCCCGAAAGCACAGGTTATATTAACAGCTTTGAAAAAATACGGAATGATGCTGGCTGATAATGGTGATAATTGGTCTCTTTCGGGTGTATTTGATGAACGCTGGGATGAAAACTTGATACGAGAACTTCAACAGATTAAAGGATATAACTTTGAAGCTGTTGATGCTTCTTCACTCATTACAAATCAAAATTCAGGATCTGTTAAAAAGGGTGATGCTGTTGTTGGAATCACAGCCCCTTTTGATCTTTCAGCTAATGCAATTTCTGCTACAAAAATAATTCTTCGCTGGAAAATATCAAGCGATAGTAATAAAATTATAAAATACAAGATTTATCGTGACGGAACCTATATTGCTGAAACTATTGATCAAAAATATACTGATAAAAAATTACAGGAATCCACCGAATATACTTATGCTGTGACTTCTTGTGATTCTGAAGAAAACGAAAGCGATCATTCTGTATCAATATCTGTTGAAACCCCAGCGCCCCCCGATACTACACCACCTGACAGCCCTAAAAGGCTTACAGCAGAAGTTATTTCTCATTCTCAAATAAATCTTATCTGGGTAGGCGCTAAGGATAATGTTAAAATAGAAGGATATAAGATCCTTCGCAATGGAAAAACAATAGACTCAACAAAAAACACTACTTACTCAGATACAAGTTTGGAAGGATCAACAGAATACTCTTTCACATTGATTGCCTTTGATGAAGCAGGCAACGAAAGCGAGCCATC